>JBHENQ010000177.1:0-21461 GCA_046261975.1 Gemmatimonadaceae bacterium
TGGCTGTATGTCTTCGACGTGTCTGGCACGACGCCGCAGCTAATCGTTACGCACAACCTGTCAGCAGTGGGGCAGGACGCGCACGGCGTGGACATCGACGCCCGGCGTGGGAACCTCTGGGTGGTCCACCGTGTGAGCAGCAACGTCACCGTGCACCCCCTCGCAACGATCCGAAATCCGGATCATCAGTACTCGGCGATTCCGTTCGTCGGAAAGACGCCGGACCTCGTGGCCTTTTCGCCGGATTTCTCTCGCGCCTACATCACTCTCCGCGGACCCAAGCCGGCGCCAACGATCCCGCACGCAACCGTGGGTGAAACTCCGGGTGTGTCGCTGGTGGACGTTGAGAAGCGATCGCTGATACGCGTCGTACAGATCGGCAATCAGGAGACCGGGGACTTTCACGGAATTTTCGTCCCGCAACGCTGATGTCCGGACCGCAACTTCTTCCCGCCTCCTCGCGAGGTCGCGCGCGTCTCCCCAGCCGCACCCTGAGGATCGCGATTCTGGGGACCATCGTCTTCTTCCTGATCGTGCTGCCCTGGCTCGTGAGCTTCGTAGCGAACTGGCTGTGGATGAGGGAGATCGGGTTCCAGACCGTGCTCGTCAAGGAGGTCACCACTAGGCTCGCCCTCATGGTTGGTGTTGGCCTGGCCGTCTACGGCTTTTTGCGTCTGAACCTGAGCATCGCGCGAGGACGGCACCGGCCGCTCACTACGCTGGACGACGTTGCTCTGCTGAATGCAGGCCCCATGACGGGGCCGCTCGGCCGTCTGTCACGCGTGATGCCGCTGATCAGCGCAGTGATTCTCGCGCTTCTCGCGTCGGGCGGATGGCTCTCTGTGCTGAAGCTCGCCCACGGCGTTCCCTTTGGGGTAAGCGACCCAATGTTCGGGCGTGATGTGGCCTTCTACACCTTCACGCTCCCCGTGCTCGCCGGCGCGCTCGCGCTCCTGGTCGCGCTCACCGTTCTCGCGCTGCTGCTCGTCGGCGCGTTCTACGTGCTTAGCGGAGGCATCGCATTGAGTGGGGGCATAGTAATGAAAGGCGACATGCCCGTTTTGCCTCCGCAGCAGTTACACGTGTCGCGCGCCGCTAGCGGCCACGTCTCGGTACTGATCGCGCTCTACCTGGTGCTCGCCGCGATCCAGATCTGGCTCGTCGGCATTCCCGGTTTGCTCTTTTCGGTCACGGGGCCGCTTGTGGGAGCGAGCTACACGGATGTGTACGCGCGCCTTCCCGGTCTTCACATTGCCGCGGTGGCCGCCTTGATCGCGGCCGGCATCGTGATCGCCGGCATCGTGCGGGGGAAGTCCCGGAAGTACACGATCACCGCGATTGGACTCTACGCCGGCATCTCGGTGCTGGCGCGCGTCGTGTATCCGGCCGCAATACAGAAGCTGGTGGTGGCGCCAACCGAACTCACGAGGGAGCAGCCGTACCTGGCGCGGCACATCGCGGCGACGCGGCGCGCATGGGGGCTCGACAGCGTGACCATCGGGGACCTGCGTGGTGAGGCGACGCTTACACTCCAGGACATTGAGGCAAACGCGGCGACCATCGAGAACGTGACGTTGTGGGATCGCGATCCGCTGCTGCAGACGTTTGGGCAGATCCAGGAGATTCGTACGTACTACGATTTTGTCTCGGTCGACGATGACCGGTACTGGATCGATGGGCGCTATCGCCAGGTGCTCTTGTCGCCACGGGAGCTGAACTCAGCCTCGCTCCCTACGCGCTCGTTCATCAACGAGCATCTCACCTTCACGCACGGCATGGGGCTGACGCTGGCTCCCGTGAATCAGGTAACGGAAGAAGGGCTCCCGGTGCTTTTCGTCAAGGACCTGCCGCCGCTGGCCACGGGCTCGCTCCGCATCACGCGTCCGCAGATCTACTACGGCGAGCTGACCAACAGCCATGCCATCGTCGGAACGCGGCAGCGCGAATTCGATTACCCGTCGGGGGACGCCAATATCTTTACCGCCTACAAGGGCAATGGTGGCGTCTCCATCTCCTCCCTGGCGCGGCGGCTGGTCCTAGCGTGGCGGTTCCAGTCCCTCAAGATCCTGCTCTCCGCGGACATCACTAAGGACAGCCGCATTCTGTACCACCGCAACATCGTGGAGCGCGCTCAGAAAGCGCTCCCGTTCCTGCAGCTCGACAGCGATCCATATCTCGTCCTCAACGACGCGGGTGAACTCGTCTGGCTGATGGACGCTTACACGAGCAGCACCCGCTACCCGTATGCGCAGCGCCTGGCGAACGGCGTCAGCTATATGCGGAACAGCGTAAAAGTGGTAATCGATGCGTACCACGGGAGCGTGAGCGCATTCGTCTCCGACTCCACGGATCCGGTCGTGCGAACGTACGCGCGCGTTTTTCCCGGAATTCTGCGGCCCATGAGCGCCATGGCGCCGGATGTACGCTCGCACGTCCGGTATCCAGAGGATCTGTTCCGCGCGCAGGTCGCGCTCTACACGATCTATCACATGACGGAGCCGGAGGCTTTCTATCACCGGGAGGATCAGTGGCAAATCCCGGAGGTGACGCAGAAAGACGTCCAGAACACGTTCATGCGGCGCATTGTCATGCGGCTGCCGGACGAGGAGCGCGCGGAATTCATCTTCATGTCGCCATTCACGCCGCGCGGAAAGGACAACCTCGCGTCGTGGATGGTGGCGCGTAACGACGGCGAGCACTACGGGAAGCTCCTGGTGTACCGGTTCCCCAAACAGAGCCTCGTGTTCGGTCCGCAGCAGATCGTGAACAGGATGAACCAGGATACGGAGATCGCCCGCCAGGTCTCGCTGTGGGACCAGCGAGGTTCTGAGGTCATCCGCGGCGCGCTGATGGTGATTCCCATCGAGGAGTCGCTGATCTACGTGCAGCCGCTGTATCTGCGCGCGGAAGGCGGGAAGATTCCCGAGCTCAAGCGCGTGATCGTCGCGTACCAGAACCGCGTGGTAATGGAGGAGACGCTGGAGTCCGGGCTCTCGCGTCTGTTTGGCGGCGAGGCTTCTCCGACGCCGGCGGTCTTGGCCACAGCTGCGGCGCCACCTCGTGAAGCTGCCGCGCCGGCGCCGACGGTGGGAACGAGCGCGCAGCTGCTGGAGAGGGCGCGGGAACACTACGAGCGCGCCATCGCTGCCCAGCGAGCGGGGAATTGGGCGACGTATGGCGCGGAGATCGAGCGACTAGGGGATGTGCTCCGGCAGCTTAGCGGTATTCCGGCTGCGCCGACGCGGCGGCCGGAGTAGCTGACGCGCGCATCATTCAACTGCGGGTTGCCTGTTGCTTCGCAAACTCTCGTACGGTCGTCATCCGCATCGGGAAGCGAGTGCTCGCGGGGCTCATCCCACCTCCGAACCCTCTCGCCACTGCGAGCATGAGGGCGGCAAAACTCTTCTGAAACGGATCTTCCGCGCTGCTCCACTGGCGCTCCAGATCGCCCTGCGGCACCTCGACTACTGAAAATGGTTTTCCAAGTTCTTCGCTGAAAATTTCGACTGCCCGCCGCTGGCTGATCGCTTCCGGACCACCGAACCGGATGGTTGCGTTGCCTGCCGCCTCCGAGGTCACCGACTGAACCACAGTTTCGGCAACGTCAGCCACTGCTATGTATTCGATGCCCACGTTGCCCGAGCCGTAAACCTTGGCCGTCGCGTTCGGCACATCCGCGAACAGCATTGGTCCGAGCCAGCTCTCCATGAAAAGGGACGGTTGCAGTATGGTGTGCGTCATCCCGGATCGCCGGATGTGTTCTTCCGCGCTGCGTTTCGCGCGTGACAATGGGGCGTCAACGGCGCCATCCGTGTCGAACGAGACGAAAATGAATTGCCGGGTTCCACTGGCTGCGGACGCATCCACCAGGTTGATGTTGCCGCCCGCATCCGTGTCCGCAAAAGAGTCTCCGGGCTTCGCAGTCGTAATCGCTGTGACTGTCGAGATCACGGCGTCGACTCCCCTGCAGGCCGATTGAAGCGTACTGCCCTCCTTCAAATCGCCCCGGGCAATCTCCGCGCCCAGATTCCGGAGGCTCCGGACTTTGTCCGGGTTTGAAGACTCGCGTACCAGAGCACGAACCGGTTGTCTTCGCTCTGCCAGGCGTCGAACTATTTCCATTCCCAGAACCCCAGTGGCGCCCGCGACCAATATCATAATATTCTCCGGATCGCAATCTGACCCGTATTATGGCGCTTTATCCTGAAGTCGGGAATGTCCTCGCAGAACGCTACGCATTGCTGCGTGAAATCGGCCGCGGCGGCATGGCCGTCGTCTATCTCGCCAGCGACCGGAAGCATGACCGCGAAGTAGCAGTCAAGGTTCTTCTACCGCAGGCGGCCGCGGCGATCGGCGCGGAGAGGTTCGCACGCGAGATAAGCGTGGTCGCGAAGCTCCAGCACCCGCATATCCTGCCTCTCTTCGATTCCGGCGACGCCGGAGAGAATCTCTTCTTTGTCATGCCATTCGTGGACGGAGAATCGCTACGTCAGCGGCTTACACGCGAGCGCTCGACGCCCCTGGCCCAGGCCGTAAGAATAACGCGGCAGATTGCAGACGCGCTGGATTACGCTCACTCGCGCGGCGTAGTCCATCGAGATGTGAAGCCCGAGAACATCATGCTCTCCGGTGGGCAGGCGTTGCTGGCTGATTTTGGAGTCGCGCGCGCTCTGACTGATGTTGCCGGAGATACGCTGACCGCACTCGGCGTCACGCTTGGGACGCCTACGTATATGAGCCCCGAGCAAGCATGCGCCGAGCGGAATCTGGACGCGAGGAGCGACCTCTATTCTCTCGCATGTGTCTTCTACGAGATGCTCAACGGCTCTCCGCCGTTCACCGGCGAGACGGCAGCCAGAGTAATGAGCCAGCATATCACCCGTGTGCCCGATCCTCTGAGGGCTCAGGATGAACAGCTTGGAGATGGGGTGGTGTCTGCAGTCGGTCGTGCCCTCGCGAAAGATCCCTCGGAGAGATTCCAAAGCGTGGGAGCATTCGTTGCGGAGCTGGAAGATGCGATGGCCGCGGCACGCGCGACAACGACCGCCGATGAACAACTCCGTCGCAAACAACAGCTGAGAGATGAACGCAAAAAAGTGTTCGTGCTCGACTTCGCGAACATTTCCGGCGCGCATGAGATTGAATGGTTATCCACCGGAATCGCCGAAACGATCGGCGTGGATCTGAACAAGGTCGGTAGTCTGAAAGTGGTCGGTACCGACAGGGCGACGCGATCGCGGGTGGCGTCACGCGGTACTGGTTCGTCGGACCAGGACCGCGCGCTGGAGATTGGTCGCTCGCTGGGCGCGCGGTGGGTGGTGTGGGGAGGATTTCAGAAAGCCGGTTCGCGGATACGACTGACCCCGCATTTTGGCGACACCGAATCAGGTCAGACGATCAGGGCGGAAAAGATAGATGGAGAGATGGACGACATCTTCACCATGCAGGACCAGATAGTAACGCGGCTGACTACCGCCCTCGGAATCATCCTCACGACTGACGAGAAGCAGCAGATCGCCAGGCCGGAAACGACCAACCTGTCAGCATACGAGCATCAGGCAAAGGGTCAGCGCGCATTTCAGCTCTTCGGGAAGGAGAGCGCTCGGATCGCAGCTGAGCATTTCAGGGCCGCAATTGCGATTGACCCGAACTACGCCCTGGCATGGGCAGGACTTGGAAGTCTGCTCATGCCAAAGTACATAGCGTCCGGGAGACGTGAGGATCTCGACGAAGGTCTTGCAGCACTGGAGCGGGCACTCGAGCTCGAACCATCCCTCAGCGAGCCGTACGCTTTCCTCGCGTACATGTATCTTCGGCGCGGCCAGCATGATCAGGCGATCGCTGCGGCGCGAAGTGCGGTCGACCGCGAACCCTCGGCACATATGGCATGGTACCTTCTAGGGACTTCACTGGTGGGCAGAGCCTTGGAGAAGGGAACCCTCGGGGATTTACCACTTGCCGTGAGACCTCTGCTCCGCGCGCGAGCGACAAACCGCGGCTTTCATCCTGCGCAGATGGTATTGGGCGAGGTCTACACTCTGCGTGGCCAGTATGGACATGCTGTTCCGCTGATAGACGAAGCGATGGATACCGAGAGATCCGGCGTCGGATTGATCTTCATTGGGTCCTACATCCAGCGTGCGTTCATTCATCTGAACACGGGTGAGTACGAGGCCGCCGAGAAATTGCTGCGTGTCGCGCTCGACCGGTATCCAGGGATGGACCATGTTTATGCCGAGACGATGACAGCGTTTGCGCATCAAGTCCTCGGGATGCTCAACCTCCGCCGCGGTGAGCTTGGTAAAGCGCGTGAAGAATTCACACATTGCATCGGCCTGGCGGAGGGCAATCCTCTGCGACTCGGCATAGGAGCACACTGGGTTAAAGCGCATTGTGGCCTGGCATCGCTGCATCATCTGCAGGGCGACCGCAATTCGGCCATCGCATCCCTTGCAGCGGGGCAGGAAAAGATGCAGTCAGGGCGGAAGGTCGTAGGGAGCTGGATCATTGGCTCGTCCGAAGCGCAGAATCACTATGAGATCGCTGCTGCATGCGCGACAATAGGTGACATTGTTTCAGCTATCGAATCACTCCGGCGGGCGGCGCTGCTCGGCTGGTCGGATCTGAATCAGCTTAACCACGACCCTGCGTTCTCTGACCTTCGCGAGAGCCCAGACGTTAGAGCGCTAGCCGCCCAAGCTGCGTCGGTTGTTACCCTCCCGCCACCGGTCGGGTCTGGAGGACTGCCCGACTTCATGTGATGCTCGATCTTCAGAAGGAATTCGGCTCGATCGACATCTATCTCTTCGATCAGCTCCTTCGTGGTCGCATCGGGCCCGGAATGCGTGTGCTCGATACCGGGTGTGGATCCGGCCGCAACCTCGTCTACCTTCTGCGAGCAGGCTACGAGGTCTTCGGAACGGACACGGATCCGAAGGCGATCGACGCAATTCGTCGTCTTGCCGCAATCCTTGCCCCGAACCTGCCCAGCGACAACTTTCGCGCGGAGCCGGTGGAGCAGATGAGCTTTCCGGATTCCTTCGCCGACGTGGTGCTCAGCAGTGCGGTGCTGCACTTCGCGCGGGACGATGAGCAGTTCGGCGCGATGGTACGCGGCACCTGGAGGGTGCTCAAGCCTGGAGGCCTCCTCTTCTGCCGTCTCGCTTCTTCAATCGGCATGGAGGAGCGGGTCAAACGGATCGCCGGCCGGCTCTTCACGCTGCCGGACGGGTCGGACCGCTACCTCGTCGATGAGGCGTTGCTCATCGACCTGAGCCAGAGACTGGGTGGCCAGCTGCTCGACCCGCTCAAGACCACAATCGTACAGAATCAGCGTTGCATGACGACCTGGGTCGTTCGGAAAGTTGGCTAACTGACGTTAAGAACGGCCTCCCTTCCCACGTCGCGCAACCCTTTCGACGGAGTGGCAGGCGATGCGTGTTGATGTGGAGACGCTGCGCGAGGAGCCAGCGGAATGATGGTCGCCAATGCTAGCCGAACTCCCGGAAGACAAAGGCAAATTGCTTCCGCAGACCGCGGCCAACATATTCAGCTATAGTGTTTGCTCTGCTCGTTCCCGTTAGCTTCGTCGCGCCCATCGCGGAGGGAGTGACCATCAATCTGCCAGACACCCTGCTGCACCTGTTTAGTGCGCTGGTTATCGGATATTTCGGATTCGTGGCTGGGCGCGACGCCACGAGCTCGGCTGCACCAATACGATAACGGTCTTCCAAGCTACAGGCTGGGCGTGCCACCGGACTAATGGCGGTTTCCGTAAGGAACTTCGGCGACTCGCATGAAGTAGCGACCCCCGTAGATGGTGAGCGCGGCCAGACCCTCGCCATCGAATGGCCGATCTACGCGGTGGCGCTCGCCGCGGTCTGCATCGTCGTTGGGCTCATCTGGGATATCTCCTGGCACCGCACCATCGGCCGCGACACTTTCTGGTCGCCACCGCACCTCCTCGAGCAGATCGCCGCGGTCATAGCCGGTTTTAGCTGCGGCTACGTCGCACTTCGTACGAGCTTTGCCGGCGGGCGCGTGGCTCGAGACCACTCGGTGCGCTTCTGGAAATTCTTCCACGCTCCCCTGGGAGCGTGGGTATGCGTGTGGGGCACGATCATGATGATCACGTCCGCGCCCTTCGACGACTGGTGGCACAACGCATATGGGCTCGATGTGGAGATCATCAGCCCGCCCCACATGGTTCTCGCACTGGGAATGTTGGGCATCCAGCTCGGGGCGATACTGCTGGCGCTCGCGGCTCAGAACCGCGCTGAGACCGATAACGACCGTCGCCGGCTGGGAAACATCTTCGCGTTCACCGCCAGCGTCGTGATCGTCATGGGCACCATCTTTCTGATGGAGGATGCAGGGTTCCCCAACGAGATGCACGGCTCGGACTTCTATATTCTGACCGCGGCGGTGCTCCCGATCTACCTCGTGGGTTTCGCTCGCGCTTCCGGGCTCAGTTGGCCGGCCACGCGCATTGCGATGTTCTACATGATCATCGTGCTTACGAGCATCTGGGTTCTGCAGCTTTTCCCAGCACAGGCAAAGCTTGCTCCCATCTACAACCCTGTGACGCGCATGGTCCCGCCGCCGTTCCCCCTCCTGCTGATATTTCCGGCGCTCGCGATCGACGTGTTGATGCGCCGTTTCGGGACGGATCACGACTGGCTTCTCTCCCTGGCGCTCGGTGTTGCCTTCGTCACCGTGATGCTCGCCGCGCATTGGTTCTGGGCCGAGTTCATGCTTTCGCCCGCGGCCCGTAATTTCTTTTTCGCAGCGGACCAGTGGGACTACAATCAACGTCTCGGGCCCTGGCGTTACACATTCTGGAACCTCGACACCGATGCGTCCGGGAAATTCAGCGGACTGTTGTTCGCGAAGGGCCTGGGCCTGGCGGTGCTGTTTGCCGTGGTGTTATCGCGCGCAGGTCTGTGGTGGGGCAAAGGCATGTCGAAGGTCAGACGCTGATGAGAGCATTCGCCAGGTCACTCGTGGCCGCACTCACCTGGCTTGTCGCATCGGCGCACGTTGGCAGCCCGGACATTTGGTTCGATGGAAACGCGGGACCCTACCGCGTGACGGTGCAGGTGGAGCTTGCCGGTGTGGTACCCGGGGTCGCTCAGGTGTTCGTACGCATTCTCGGCGACCAGGCGCAACGCGTGACGATTCAGGCCAACAAGTTCGACGCAACAGGTGGCGCACCGCCGCCCGAGATCGCCGAGCGAGTCGAGGGCGACCGTGTGGGTGGACTGTTTGCCGGGAAGTTGTGGATCATGAGTGGCGGATCGAACAGCGTGACTGTGGAGGTGAGCGGCGCGAAGGGAACGGGAAAGGTCGTCGTTCCGGTTGTGGTCGCCGCCACGAGACGACTTGAGCTGGATGCGACGACGGGCATCGGACTCAGCGCTATCGGGCTTTTCCTTTTCGTCGGCCTGGTGACCATCGTTGGGGCCGCGGTGAGAGAGAGCGCGCTTGGGCCAGGAGAAGCACCGAGTGGCACGCACCGCAAGCGCGCTCGTGTGGCCATGGCGATTACTGCCGTTGTAGGCGCGGCTTTGCTGTTCGGCGGCTGGAAGTGGTGGAACGCCGAGGATTCCGGCTACGTGCGGCGCATGTTCAGACCGCTCGATTCGAAAGTCACCGTCGAGACGCTTACGTCAGGGGCAGTCCTGAATTTCGCCATCGTCGATTCCGCTTGGGTGATGCGCGGCGACAGTGCCTGGCTGAATACGCATCGAGCAAACGCGTGGACGCCGCTCGTAGAGGACCACGGCAAGCTGATGCATCTGTTCCTGATTCGCGACGACCTGTCCGCGATGGCCCACCTGCATCCACGAACTGACGACTCCGTAAGTTTCCTCTCGAAGCTGCCTCCGACACTGCCGCCCGGAATCTATCGCGTATTTGCCGATATCGTTCATGAGAGTGGATTCGCGCAAACGATGGTCAGCTCGCTCGCTCTAGGAAAAGTCTCCGCTCAGGATGCCAGCGGATCGGCCGGAACGACCGACGACCCTGACGATTCATGGTTCACGAGCGCGCCTGACCCCGGCGCTAGCACAGTGGTCCTTGGCCTCGGCGGCCCAGCCATGGCATGGGAGCATGGCGATATGCCGATCGTAGCTGGAGAACCTGCGGCGCTGCGCTTCGTGATCACGAACTCCGACGGCTCACCCGCAACGCTCGAGCCATACATGGGCATGGCCGGACATGCTGTGGTCACGCGCGATGATGGCTCGGTTTTCGTTCACATTCATCCCATGGGCACCATCTCTATTGCGTCACAGATGGCGTTCGAGATGCGCCAACCGAGCGACACGTTGAATGGCATGCTCGGAAAGCGCATCAGCGAGACCCAGATGCCGGACATGACGCACGGGGAAGCACCAGCGAACGTCGTGTCGTTTCCGTACGCATTCCCCAAGCCCGGTCGATACGTCGTTTGGGTGCAGGTGAAGCAGGCCGGCAGGATTTTCACTGGCGCGTTCATAGCTAACGTAGCATAAGCTGGAGATCACGATGGCAATAATCGGTGCCCACGTCCTGTTGTATACCTCGGAGCCCGAGGCGCTCCGGGCAACGTTGCGCGACGTGTTTGGCTGGAAGCATGTCGACGCTGGAGACGGTTGGCTCATCTTTGCCCTCCCGCCCGCAGAGCTCGGCGTTCATCCAACCGAAGGCCCGACGCACGCCTCGGGAGTCCGCCACCAGTTCACTCTGATGTGCGATGACATCCAGGCCACCATCCGCGAGCTGCGGAAGAAGGGGATCAAGGTGCAGGGCGAGCCAAACGACGAGGGCTATGGCATCACTGTGATGCTTATTCTGCCCGGCGGAGTAGAGGTCCTACTGTACGAGCCGCGCCACCCTGTAGCGATCGACCACGTCGCCTGCTGAACGCTGCGCGCAGCGGCACATCTGGCCGGCCTCGACTTCCAGCTGCGCTACCTGTCTCCGGTCAAGATCGACTTCGCGCGTCTCGACCTCTGGACCCATCAGCTTCTGCTCGACGCAGAAGTCGGCGACAAGGGTGGAGTACTGAGTGATGTCGCAATCCTGGAGCGGATCTGGGACCGAGTCGCTCACGTTGTGCCTAATCGTGATGTCAAGCGCATCAAAGCTTCGCTCACCCGCCTTGGGTCTCTGGCCGAACGAGCTGATTTCGTCGCGATCCTGGACGGTGCCCGTAAGTTCCGGCAGAGTCTTCGCGCCATAGCTTCAAACGTCTGAGCGTGTTATAACCTCTCTGGGTGCGGGCTGGTTGATTGGCCCGCACCCCCCCACCCAAGAGGCTCAAAACCCGCCGCCGTAGGAGGTCGTCATGACTGGACTCTCCGACCTTTGGCTCCCGATCCTGTTGTCCGCGGTGATCGTTTTCATCGTGAGCTCCATTATTCACATGGTGTCACCCTGGCACAAAGGGGACTACCCCAATGTGCCGAACGAAGACCAGGTGATGGACGCGCTCCGGCCGTTCGCCATTCCGCCGGGCGACTACATGGTCCCGCGTCCGTCGAGCACACAGGAGATGCGCTCACCCGAGTTCGCCGAACGATTGAAAAAGGGTCCGAGGATGATCCTGACAGTCATGCCGAGCGGCCCAGTATCGATGCGCCAGAATCTCGTTCTCTGGTTTCTCTACGCCATAGCGGTAGGTCTGTTCGCCGCGTACGTCGCGGGCCGGGCACTACCCGTCGGCGCCGAATACATGAGTGTGTTCAGGTTCGCCGGAGCTACCGCCTTCATCGGATACTCCGTGGCGCTGTGGCAGATGTCGATCTGGTATCAACGCGCATGGAGCACGACGATCAAAGCGACAGTCGACGGGTTGATCTACGCGCTTCTGACGGCGGGCACGTTCGGCTGGCTCTGGCCGCAATAGGCGCGCATATTCTCCGGTAACCACACCGGAGCTCACTAATGGCCACATTCATCCTGCTCAGTAGCCTGACCGACGAAGGCGCAAAGACGATCAAGAACAAGCCGGAGCGCCTCAAGGAGGTAAACGCTGAGATCCAGAAGCTCGGCGCAACAGTGAAGGCGCAGTACGCGGTGCTGGGACCGTACGATTTCGTGAGCGTCGTCGAGGCCAAGGACGCTGGCGCGATCGCTCGCGTATCAGCCGAGCTGGCTTCGCGCGGCAGCGTAAGGCTCCTCACGCTCACCGCGCTCCCAATTGACGAGTTTCTGAGCTCGCTCAAGTAAGAGGTGCGGCGTCGCACGACGATGCTGCAGACATCGCTCTCGGGCAGTGGCTTGATGCGTACCGATGAGTTGCAGCGTCTCAGCGCTGCCCTCTCCGGTCGCTACGCCCTCGAGTGAGAGCTCGGAAGCGGTGGGATGGCGACGGTATACCTCGCTGAGGATTTGAAGCACCGGCGCAAGGTGGCGGTCAAGGTTCTGCGGCCTCAGATCGCGGCTGCCATTGGGACTGACCGCTTTCTCAGCGAGATCAAGATAGCCGCCAGACTGAATCACCCACACATCCTGGCGCTCCACGACTCGGGCGAGGCGGACGGATTCCTCTACTATGTCATGCCCCACGTAATGGGTGAAACCCTGCGTCAGAAGCTCAAGCGTGAGAAGCAGCTGTCGATTGAGGAAGCTCTGGGCATCACCCGTCAAGTTGCCGCGGCATTGAACCACGCTCACTCAAAAGGTGTGATTCATCGGGACGTCAAGCCGGAGAACATCCTCCTTCACGAGGGCGAGGCGATGGTCGCCGACTTCGGGATTGCACTTGCCGTGAGCGCTGTGGCTGGTGAGCGGCTAACGGAGACGGGGTTGCTCGTGGGTACTCCCGAGTACATGAGTCCGGAGCAGGCGCTGGGCGAGCGGGAGTTGGATGCCCGCACCGACGTGTATAGCCTCGGCTGCGTGCTATATGAGATGCTCGCCGGCGAGCCACCATACACCGGACCAACAGCGCAGGCGATGATGTTCAAGCGATTGACGGAGCCGGTGCCGCCTGTGCGGCGGCTTCGAGACACGGTAGCAGCAGGCGTCGAGCAAGCGCTCATGAAAGCGCTCGCCAAGGTACCGGCTGACCGATTCGCGTCACCCGGCGCGTTTGCGGAAGCACTGACCAAACCTGCCGCAACCCAAGCGAGGTCTCGGTCGGTCGCAGTATTGCCGTTCCGGAACCTGAGTGCGGACCCGGAGAACGAGTACTTCGCGGATGGGATCACGGAGGACGTCATCGCCCAGCTTTCCAAAATCCGCGACCTCAAGGTCATCTCGCGCACGTCGGTAATGCCGTTCAAGAACCGTGAGCAGAGTCTGAGAGAGATCGGGGCGAGGTTGCAGACTGCGTCGCTTCTCGAGGGGAGCGTACGGCGTGTGGGAGACCGGGTGCGAATTGTCGCGCAACTCATCGATGCCGAGATGGACCAACACCTCTGGGCAGAGACGTACGATCGCCAGCTTACCGATATCTTCGCGATCCAGAGCGATGTGGCGTTGCACATTGCTGCCGCTCTCAAGGCCGAACTTTCTCCCGATGAGAGAACGCGAATACGAAAGGAGCCAACGAGCGATCTCCAGGCCTACCAACTCTATCTTCAAGGGCGACACTGTTTCGTCAGGTACACCGAGGAGGGCATCCGAAGAGGCATCGCGTACCTGGAGCAGGCTATTCAGCGAGACCCGAACTTTGCCCTGGTACATGCGTACCTGGCTCAGGTCTATACGGAGCTCGGGGAGACCGGCGTGCTTAGCCCCGGCGAGGCCTATGGCAGAGCCGAAGAGGCTCTGGCCAAGGCGCTCGCGCTGGACAGTGGTCTCGGAGAAGCGCATTCGATGATGGCCTACGTCAGGTACGTTTCCGAGTTCGACTGGGCGGGCGCCGAAGAGGAGTTCAAACGTGCGCTCGAGCTGAGTCCTGGAAACGCGGATATCTACGACCTCTACGGGAGAATGTTGGCGGCCCTCGAGAGGTACGACGAGGCGCTTGTAATGATGAAGCAGGCAAATGAGCTTGACCCGCTGGTCCACCGGGCGGATCTCGCGAGCACGCTCCTACGGGCGGGCCGGTACGACGAGGCGTTGCAGAGTGCTACGCGCGCAGTCGAGCTCGATCCCCATTATGCGAGAGGCCGTGCCACCCTCGCATGGGCCTATCTTCTGAAAGGGATGCCCGAGAAAGGTCTCGCGGAGCTGGAACAGGCGGTCTCGCTCTCGCCTGGGGACACCATGTTCTTAGCGCAGCTTGGGCAGGCCTACGCTTCGGTGGGGAAGATCGCGCAAGCTCGCGAAGTGCTCGGACAGCTCGAAGAGCTATCGCAGCGGAGATACGTCGCACCGTACCACTTGGCTTATGTCTACACGGGTCTTGGCGAAAAGGAAAAAGCGATGGATTGGCTGGAGAAGGCGTTCGAGGTGCGAGCCGGCGCTGTGTACGGCATCAAGGGCTCGTTTCTATTCACGACCCTTCGATCGCATCCCAGGTTCAGCGCGCTGCTCAAGAAGATGAACCTGGCCTGAGTACAGGGCGTACTCTAACTCTCATTATGAGAATCCGCCTGATTCTGATCCTATTGGTTGCAGTGGGTGCAGTCACGGCGCTCGGAATAGCGTCTGCCAAGAACCGTGGTGGCGGCCAGAAGGTGGTCGTCGTACTCCCATACGGCTCCGGGATTCGGGAAGGAGGATCCGTCACCTACCTTGGGATCGATGCTGGGAATATCGAGCGGATCGATCTCAGCACGGGCCGCGTGGTACTCACGCTTCGCCTGCGACGATCCGATTTCACTTTGCGTACCTCGGATAGCGTGCGCCTGCGTACCACCGGTCTCCTGGGTGAGCGAATCGTTGATATCAAGCCCGGTCACCGAGAGTCTCCAGTTCTAGGATCGCAGGATACACTCTATGGAGCCCCCGAACGGCACACAGACTTCGATGCTGAGCGGGCCGTGGAGGCAATCGTCCGACAAAGCCACCCAGAGACAGCAGACTCGGCCAAGCGGACTCGCACTCCGCCGAACCGATGATTGGAACGAGGCATCGCAGGATGTGGCTTTACCGGCAACGTTCAGGGAAGTGCTTCGCCCGTGATGAAGCCGCTCAGGAGCTCCGGGAATCAGCCGTCTTCGCGGCCGACGCCGAGTGCGTCGGCGACGCGGTTGATGTAGTTGAACCAGGACGCGATCAAGGTGATCTGCAGGATCGCGCGATCGTCAAAGCCGGCGGCGCGCAGATCCGCATGATGCCGCTGCGCGATGCGGGTGGCGTCTTCGGTAAGTAGCGCCACGTAGTCGAGCATCAACAGATCTTGATCGGATATCGGAGCGGTGCGATAATCTTCCTGCAGCGCGCGGACCAGATCCGCATCCAGCGTGACCCGACGCAGAAACTCTGCGTGTGACTCTATTCAGTATCGGCACCGGTTCGTCACCGACACGACCGTCGTGATCATCTCGTGCTGTCTGCGTGTCAGCGGCAAATCCGGCGACATCAACACGCCGAAGGTGGCGAAAGCGTGGAAAAGCGCATCCGGGATCAGGCTGTGCGACGCAACGATCTGGGAGGAGCCACCCTCGGGTGCAGGGTGTACAGGCGATGCGTAGTCCTTGGGGTAGAGGGCACGTTGACCTTCTATGGCGCCGAGCAACTTTTCGTCGGCTTCGCTGAGGGGGATGGTCCTGATCCAGGTCATCGAGAGAGACGTATACCTAGTGGACTGTAACAGTGAAAGGGTGCATAGATGGCGAAGTCATCGGTGGCGAGAGCAAGACGCGCCGACGCAGGCATAGCCGTAGCTACGTCGAGGAGGTGCAACGTAGCTAACGCCGCCGAGGACAAGCCAGGTGTGCATCATTTCACTGTTACAGTCCACTAGTATTGACATCAGCGTGAGACTCCATCGGGTAAGGAACGAAGCATGATATGGCGGTAATAACCGGGTTTGGTCAACCCTGCGTCGAGGTCTCCTGAAGTCTGAGATGCGTCGCTGCGCATGGGCCCGCACGGAGCCCAACGTGACATACCACGACACCGAGTGGGGCGTGCCGGTGCATGATGACGAGGTATTGTTCGAGGTTCTCACGCTCGAAGGTGCCCAGGCTGGCCTGAGCTGGGAGACGATTCTCAAGAAGCGTGAGAATTACCGGAAGGCTTTCGCAGGCTTCGATCCTGCTCGCGTATCGCGCTTCACTCCGTCTCGCGTGGAGAAATTGCTCACCGATCCCGGCATCGTTCGCTACCGGCTTAAGGTCGCAAGCACGGTAGGCAACGCCCGCGCATTTCTCGCGGTTCAGCGGGAATTCGGCAGCTTCGATGCTCGTATGTCTGGCAGTTCGTCGGCGGACGACCAATCGCCAATGCCAGGCAATCCATGGCCGATCTCCCGGCTCGCACGCCCGAATCCGATTTGCTCAGCCGAGATCTCCTGAAGCGTGGATTCAAGTTTGTCGGCTCAACCATCTGTTATGCGTTCATGCAGGCCGTGGGCATGGTGAACGATCACGAAATCACCTGCTTCCGTTACGGGCCCTGGCTGTCCGGGCCGAGCACGTCCTGAAACAGCGCTCGTAAATCGATTCTTAACGCGGGAATCGAAGCCTCTGGCTGCCACACGATCTCATCACGCACGACTTCCGGCGACCGATCAAAAGGCCGCCAGCGCTCGACGATCTGCCTGTCAAGATCTACGATCCAGTATTCGGGCACCCCATGCCGCTGATAAAAGGCCAGCTTCAATCCTCGGTCGCGACGCTGGGTGCTTGGAGAGAGAACCTCAACGACCAGAAGCAGCGACTTCACATCCTTCCAATTGCGTGGCCGCCGACCCGCTATCCGTGGGACGACAAAAATGTCAGGCTGCATGAGTGCCTTGCCATCCAGCGAGATGTCAGCCGGGGCCGACATCGCCAGGCCTCCGCGGTGCGCCATGACGTAATTGTTTATGAGACCGAACAGAACGCTGTGGGCATGCTGGTGCGCGAGACGAGGTGCCGGCGTCACGAGTAGTTCGCCGTCAATCAGCTCGTAGCGCGGCCAGTGAGTGGACGAGTGTTCCATGAGGTCGAGCACGTGATCGCGGGTCCAGACCACGGCGGCGGTTGGCACTGGCATAGCCATAGGGTAAGCTCGGCGGAGAAGCGTAGGCAAGAGGGCACCTCGGATGATGCCTGGAGGTGTCGCTGCCTCCGGCATCATTCGAGTGCTATGCGTATCGTGGGATTGCCCGCGGTGCCTCGTCCAGCCTTGACAGCATCCACTGCGTTGACGCTCTTATCCGTGTTAGTTCGCGCAATCCGTGGCTGGTTCTTGTCCGTGCCCTCCCATCCGTGGCCAAACTCGAATGAACCAACTCGACGAACTCCGAAAGTTTCTCGTGGGCCTGTGCGACTGGCGCGAAGCTCATGCGGGCTTCGACGCCACCGTCGAGGGTATTGCACCTGAGCTCAGGGGAATCCGGCCCGACGGCCTGCCGTACTCTGCATGGGAACTCATCGAGCACATGCGGCTCACTCAGCATGACATCCTCGATTTCTGCATCAACGACGAATACGAGGAGCTGAAATGGCCGGATGACTACTGGCCAGCGGCTTCCGGTCCGCCAACGTCGGAAGCATGGGACGAGAGCATCGCGGACTTCCGCAAAGACCGGGAAGCCCTGAAACGACTCGCGGCCGATCCCAAATGCGACCTCTTCGCGAAGGTTCCGCCCCCTCGAGGAACCGGACAGACGTATCTGCGCGAGGTCGTGTTGGTAGCGGATCACAACGCATACCATCTGGGGCAGCTCGTGATGGTTCGCCGGCTCCTCGGCGACTGGGCAACGAAGTGAATCGTATCGGCTGTAACGCCAGGCTAAAGGGTGGTATTGCAGCTCCACCATGATGGTATTACACTACCATCATGGTGCGTTCACAGATACAGCTCACGGAGACGCAACATCGCCGGTTGAAGCGTTGGGCCCGGAAGCTAGGTATCTCCATGTCCGAGGCCGTTCGCCGCTGCGTTGACGAGCGTCTGGCCGCGGAAGAGGCGGCGCCTTCCAGAGCGGCGCTCGTCCGTGAGGCTCTATCTGTGGCCGGAGCGTATACTGATCCCGAAGGCGCTTCCGATGTCGCGCGCCGCCACGACGATGTGCTGGCTGATGCCTACCGCCGGTGAGTCTCTTCGTCGACACCTCAGCCCTTTACGCCCTGCTTGTCCGCTCGGAAGTTGATCATCGCGCGGTGACCGAGGCGTTTCGCGTCGCTGCCGAGAGGGGGCGCCGTCTCCTCACCACCAATTACATCCTCCTGGAGACCGCCGCACTGTTGCAGCATCGAATCGGGCTCGAGCCGGTGCGCGATCTCGATGGCCGAGTCAGCCCGTTGCTAGAGGTCATCTGGGTGGGCTCGGAACTCCACCGGCGCGCGGTGGAACGTCTCTTCCGCATGAACCGACGGCACTTGAGCCTGGTAGATGCCGTCAGCTTCACAGCCATGGAGATGGAAGGCGTCACCGACGTGCTGGCATTGGATGCCGATTTCGAGAGCGAGGGGTTCCATCCGATCCCCTGAGCTCGCTCGGTTTCAGCCAGTGCCCGCCGATGCGGCGTGCTGCCGCCACCTCGCGGACAGGACAGAATCTGCGCAAGGGTGGTGTTGGTAGCGGATCACAACGCTTATATCATCTCGAGCAACTGGTGGTTGTTCGCCGGCTTCTTGGCGACTGGGGCCACGGATGACACGCGCCACGGATTGCGCGGATAAACACAGATAAGACGCAACAAGGAGGAATAAATGCGCCCCTGCCAACCGCACTCTCGGGCTATAGCCACGCTTCTCGGTTTCGTTACGATCCTGACGCTGGGATGCGGTGACGACGGTACGGCACCGGCCAGCGGAGCGATAGAAGTTACGGTGTCGACCGCGGGTGCAGACATCGATCCCGACGGCTACAGCTTGATTGTGGACGCCCGACCGGGGCAACCGCTCGCTGTGAACGGCACGATGACCGTCCACGCCCTTCGGGCGGGCAACCACGTACTGCAGCTCAGCGGGTTGGCATCAAACTGCTCGGCCAGCAGCCCGAGCCAGGTCACCGTGACAGTGCTTCCCCGCGACACGGTGACCGCGGCCTTCACGGTATCGTGCGTCGTCAGGAACGGGACCATTGAGGTGACGACCGCGAGCTCGGGCCTGGACCAGGACCCTGACGGATACTTCGTGAGTGTGGATGGCGGCGCGGGTCAGGCAGTTCCACCGAATGGTACTCTTAGCTTCACCGGTCTCAACGAAGGTCAGCACACGGTGACGCTGAGTGGGCTTGCGACAAACTGCACAGTCAGCCAGACCAACCCACAAACAGTCAGCGTCGTGTTCGCCCAGACTGCTGGCGTCGCATTCACGGTAGCTTGCGTCGCGCGGACAGGTGTTATTCGAGTGGTAACGTCCACGACTGGGGTCAATCCCGATCCCAATGGCTATCGCGTGCATCTGGACGGTGGGGCGGGTCAGCCCATTGCCACGAATGGCTCCGTGCTGATTGCCGGCGTCAGAGAAGGGCAGCACTCCGTCTTGCTGTCGGAATTCGCCCAGAACTGCAGAGTCGATACCTTTAACCCGCGGGTGGTGGTCGTCGCTTTCGGCGAAACCGTCGAAGTTGCTTTCCTCATCAACTGCGGCCAGCCGTAGTCACGGTGGAGGAGCTGTCGCAGGATTGGTAACTCTTGCATTATTCCGGCGACGCTTGAGAGTGAGGATGGGCCGTGGCTACTGAGAGCTCTAGGGTATCGCATTCGTCCGACATCATGGCGGGGATCCCGGTATTCCCGGGTACGCGCGTACCGCTGCAGTCGCTCGTGGAGTATCTGCGTGCTGGCGAAGGGGTGGCCTCGTTTCTGCGCGACTTTCCGTCTGTCAAGGCGGCGCAGGCGAGTGAAGCACTGGCCGCCGGGCTCGAAGCGCTCATCTCCAAGCGCTCAGCCAAGGCCCGCCTCGTCACGGAGCGCGACGTTACTCAGAAAAAGAAAGCGCCCGAGGCGCGGCGTGACGAAAAAGGCGTGATCATCAACGCCGAGGAGCTCACCGCCGAGGAAGTCGTCCGCCAGCCAGTTCGTTGTCCGGCCTGCTCCGACATGACCTTCAAGACGTGGCCAGAAGGCTGGGACACACACGCTGACAAGTGTTCAGGACTGGCGCCGGGGAGCAAGGATGAACGCAAGGCCGACTACCGCGTTCGCTACGGCCACCTCTTCGGAGAATCCACGCCGCTAGACCAGCCGCGCTAACAGATCGCTTTGGATCTGAAATCGGGGTACCCCTTCTGGCGGGTTACGAATGGGCTACTGGGCGTTTATCCGTCGCTGCAGCGCGATATCGAGTGCGAGATCGCCGTTATCGGCGGCGGAGTTACCGGCGCTTTGATCGCGCACCATCTCGTGGAGGCCGGCCTTTCGACGGTGCTGTTGGACAAACGCGAATTCGGGTGGGGGAGCACCGCCGCTTCCACTGCGCTGCTGCAGTACGAGCTCGACGTCCCGCTGCACGAGCTGGCCAGGTCATTCGGTGAAAGTCATGCGGTGCGGTGCTACCGGGTGTGTCTCGAGGCGATAGGAAAGCTCGAGCGGCTGACGAAGAAGCTGCACTCGCCTTGCGGCTTCAAAAGGAGGTCGAGCCTCTATCTCGCCAGCAGGCGACGCGATGCCAAGGTTCTTCGAGCGGAACACGCGATTCGCGTGCGCAATGGCTTCAGGGTGGAGCTATGGACTCCCGCGGAGATCGAGGCCGCGTTTCCTTTTCGGCGTCCGGCGGCGCTGTTCACGCGGGACGCGGGTCAGGTCGATCCGTACCGCTTGACGCACGCCCTTATCAGGAGAGCGACGAACCTCGGGTTGAGGGCTTTCGACCGGACGGAGATTACCC
This sequence comes from Gemmatimonadaceae bacterium, assembly GCA_046261975.1. Taxonomy (GTDB): domain Bacteria; phylum Gemmatimonadota; class Gemmatimonadetes; order Gemmatimonadales; family Gemmatimonadaceae; genus JBHENQ01. Next base: position 20,871 of record JBHENQ010000177.1, read on the forward strand.
GCAACCGCAATCTCGGACGGGGGGGGGGTCGCTCGGGCGTCGAGCTTGGGACGGCACGTGGGTGCCGCATCAGGGCGCGCAGGGTGGTCTATGCCACGGGATACGAGACCCAGGAGATGCTGAAGCAGCGAGGCACTCACCTGAGGAGCACCTACGGACTGGTGAGCGAGCCAATCGATGATTTCACCGGCTGGCATAAGCGGTGCCTGATCTGGGAGTCGTCGCGGCCCTACCTCTACCTTCGGACGACGGAAGATGGCCGTGCAATCGTCGGCGGTGAAGACACGAGTTTCGACAACGCCTTCGCACGCGACGCGCTTCTCGGCAAGAAGACGAGAAAGCTGGAGAAGAGGTTCAGGAAGTTGTTTCCCGACATCAAACTCGAGACCGCTTTCTCCTGGGGCGGTACATTTGCCGACACGCAGGACGGCTTGCCGTACATAGGCGAGCATCCCGACTATCAGAATGCAATCTTCGCACTATGTTACGGCGGCAACGGTACTCCTTTCGGCATTGTGGCCGCGGACATCGTGCGTGATATCTGTCTTGGCCGTCCCAACAAAGATGCGTACCTTTTCGCGTTCGACCGCA
>JBHENQ010000178.1:0-9601 GCA_046261975.1 Gemmatimonadaceae bacterium
GTCCACAGGTTCGCGGCGTTGTTCCACGCGAGCGGCTTGATTATGTGGTTGCGGCGGATCTCGATGTCGGATGGGATGAGGCCGGGAGTAGAAGGATCAGCGCCGCCAAACATTACGTTCTCGCCCGAGCCCGCGAGGTAGTTGTTGACGATCTTGAATGGTCCTGGGCCGTTCCACCCGCCAATAGCCTGAGTATCCTGGCCTCGACCGTGGCATTCGGCGAGATAGGAATCGATCACCGCGGTGGATGCGGAGTTCAACACCACACAACGCTTCAGATGCAGTGCGGGATGTCCATGCACGTACACTCGGTCGAGAATTAGATCGTGTGGCACGAGGTCCAGCGCGTTTTGTTTTCGTGACCCGTCACCGAGGTCAATCAGCGCCCGGCTGAGGAGGACTTCCGGTAACGTAGAGACCTCGATGCCGATAAGCCGGTAGTGGTGCGCTCCTTCCACCGTGCGAATCGCGGGTAGCTCGTTTGGGCTGAGTATTCTTGGCATGGCGCCGGCGTGAGCCGGCGCAACGCGTGTTCCCTCGGGTGGAAGCTTACCGTCGGCATCTGAGCGTATGATGATCCACCCTGTTCCGGTCTTCCTAGGAAGCTCGAAGTTGCCTATGAAGGTGCTTCCCGCCTCCAGCTCCAAAACGTCCCCCGGTCGCGCGTCCGCAATGGCTCGCTGAAGGTCCCTTCCGGATCGCACTGGAACCCGTCGGCCAGAGACTGTTGGCATCTTGGTATCCAGGGTGACGCGTGGGAGCTCCGGCAGCCTCGGCGAACTGGCGGATAGAAGGACGCTGATCGCGGCCAGCGCCGAAACTTTCACCCAGCCGTAGGGCATCACGACTGGCTCTCGAGGCTCTGCCTGGAAGACGGCAGTCGGGCACCTGCGGATGAGACGGAAGAGCTATCGAACATTCTTATCTCGGAGAAAATCGATGTTAACTAGAAACTTTCCCAATGGCGTGCTGGCTTTGAGCCAGTGTCGCGCCGCAAAGTACGCTGGATAAGTGGCGCGGAGGCGACGCTGCGTCAGTCCTGGCCGCTCATCTCGGGTCGTCAAGTCATACCCCAATTCCCGAAGAAAGGGACCGACAAGCGCCTCGAACGCCTGAGCCTTGTCGGGCGAGAAGAGGTTGCGCCAGCGTCCGACGGGGTTGAACCCCTCGGAATCAGGGGCGCTGAATGACGTGTTAGGCTTGGTCACGGACCCGATTGCCACACTCTGGATCTTGTCGTAGTCGAGGTCGTGTTCTATGAACTCTCCAATGCGTGACAGGGTTTCCCGTGGTCGCGCGATCAGATCCTCGAACCGTACTTCCGTGTAGTCCGTCGGGATGGTCTGTCCGAGGGCGCGGCCACGCCGGATCATCCATTCCCAGTAAAGCCCGGCCACAAGCAAGGTATGCTGTCTGTCGCCCGGAAGCGGGTGAACCCATCCTTGTTTCTCGTACGACAAGGCGGCATCGCGGCCATCACGAATCATGTGGACGAAGAGCGCGTCCGGTATTGTCCGTTTGATTTCGGGAATGTATAGCAGATGTGTTGGTGTGCATTCCGCCCAACGCTCCACACCCTGGCTCGCCGCGATGCTACCCATCAGAATCTCGAGAAAGTCACCGCCATCCTGGCACTCTGCGAGCACTCTCTGACGGAAGCCGTCTGGGTCCAGGCCGGAGAGTCGGAAGAATGAGCTCTGCAGCCAGAGCCTCAGGAGCCGTTCTTTCGTCTCCAGCCTGCGTAGGTCGCCGAATCTGGGCACGATCATGTCAAAGACCCAGGTCTCGGTGCGGTAGTACGCGAAATTTCCGGACGACAGCAGCATGTGGTACAGCAGCGTCGTGCCGGAACGCGGAAAACCACAAACAAAAACAGGAGCGTGACGTCTCTCTCTCATTCGACTCCACGTTGCACTTGGGTAGCGACCCGGATTTCCGTGCTACAGCCGCGTTCCGGTCGTCTTTCGTAATACGATCATGTAGTTTCAGCGGACGGCACAGCGTATCAGCCGGGCGATCGGCCCCTGCGAAGAAAGGTACAATCACGCGGCGGCGCCACAATCAGGGGCTCAAGGCACAGATCGTAAGGGCGAGCGCCGACTACGACCGGGTGCGATAGCACGAACTGTAGCGGAGACGTTCGATTGGCTCTGGTAACGGATGCTCTGGGAGCGACCAAAGATATCGTCGCGGTGCACGCGATACGTCCGCTGCATCGGGCCTATCGATTCACGCGACCCTCGACTCGTGCGGCCGTGCGCTCGTTCTACGATGGAATGCGCTTCCGTCATGAGTCCGGTGGCTGGAGCGAAGAGCAGAAGCGCGAGTGGATATTGCAGCGGCTGCGATACTCCGTCCGCCGGGCGGCGGGTGAGACGAGTTATTTCCGGGAGCTTCTCGCGAACGTGGGACTCGATCCGCGCTCTGATTTCAGCTTCACGGATTTCGCCAAGCTTCCAGTGCTCGAGCGAGAAGAGGTGCGAGCCGCGGGCGATAGTCTCTTGAACTCCGAGCTGGATACGGCGGAAGTGCGCAAGGATGCCACAGGTGGCTCGACGGGAGTGCCCACGGAGATTTGGACTGGCCCGGAGGAGCGCGGCTGGCGGGAAAGCGGCATCGAGTATTTCATGCAGCGCATAGGTGTCCCCGCCGGAAGCCGCACGGCCTTTCTCTGGGGCCATCATCTCGATCCAGTTGCGAGGGACAGCTTCGGGGATCGCGTGCGCGACTGGGCGTGGAACGTTCGCTGGTTCGATTGTCTCCGACTGTCGCCTGAGAAGCTGTTGCGATACCATGGCGAGATGGAGCGATGGCGGCCGCGTTGCGTGGTAGCGTACGCCGGCTCGCTCGCCACCCTTGCCGAGCAGGCGCGGGGACTGGCGCGCCCCAATTATCCCGGGCGGTGCTTCGTCACGGGCGCGGAGAAGTTACTGCCGGAGCAACGTCGCCAGGCCAGCGAAGTTTTCGGTCGGCCTATTCACGAGCGCTATGGCGGGAGGGACGTCGGCCTGCTGGGATTCCAGTCGGATGTACCCCGTTCGCTTGACTTCGAGATCGACTGGAGCACTGTGCTTGTTGAACCGGAAACTCACGAGGAGCATTCGGCCGTTCTGGTCACGAAGCTTCGCGCCGACGCGATGCCGATGATCCGGTATCGCGTGGGAGACATCGCGCGATTTCCGGCGAAGAGTCAACCGGGAGAGCCGGCGCTGCGGCTTCATGAGGTTCTCGGGCGTGAAGCGGATCGCATCTGGCTGCCGGATGGCAGCTGGGTTCACGGGCTCAGCTTCCCGCATCTCATGAAGGATTATCCGGTCAGCGATTTCCAGGTGCTGCAACGAGCCGATCGCAGCGTAGTTCTGCGCGTGCTGCCGCGTAGCGACTTCACTGAAGAGAGTGGGCGGCGGATACTCGAGTTGGTGCGTGCCAATATGCGGTCGCTGCCTGTGGAACTGGTGCTCGTGCACGACATCCCCAGGACGAAATCCAACAAGCGCCGGCCGGTGATCAGCGAGGTGGAAGCGGAGAGACCAACAGGGGGAGGGGCATTGTGACCGAACGTGTTCCGCAGTGGGCGGATCCTCGTGTTGCGGTAGCCGAGCTACCGGTGGCCAGTTACGAGGCAGCCGGCGAATCGGATGGCCATGTCGCAGCCGCTATCGAGCGGATGGCGACAGTGCTTGGCTGGGGCAGTGGTGGAAACCCGTTCGCTGCTGTGATTCCGCCCGGCGCCCGAGTGGTAGTAAAACCGAACTGGGTACTGCACGAGAACCATGGTCCATGGGGTATCGAGCCTCTGCTGACTCATGCGTCGCTCATTCGCGCCGTGGTGCGCGCGGTGCTGAATGGAGAGCCAAGCACGGTCGTGGTGGGGGATGCCCCAATTCAAGGGTGCGACTTCGAACGGCTGCTGACCGTTACGGGAATCGGGGAGTGGGGAGACAGCCTTAGTGCGACAGATTCGCGATTCGGAGGAGTCCGGGATTTCCGCCGCACTCGCTGCGTGTTTCACCACGGCGTGCGGCAGGCGTTGGAGAACCAGCTTCCGCTGGAGCACTTCGTACTGTTTGATCTGGGTCACCAGAGCCTTCTCGAGGCCATCACGGATCGAACCGGCACGTTCCGGGTGACGCAGTATGATCCCGCGCAGATGGCGCGAACCCATGCGCCTGGCACCCATCAGTATCTGGTTGCCCGCGACATCTTGGAGGCCGATGTCGTAATAAACCTTCCCAAGCTCAAGACGCACAAGAAGGCGGGCCTCACGTGTGCTCTCAAAAACCTTATCGGCATCAATGGCAACAAGGAGTATCTGCCGCATCATCGAGTTGGTGGATCCGAGGCCGGCGGCGATTGCTACCCTGGCCGCAGCAGCGTGAAACGGATTCTGGAGCATACGTACGACGAGCTAAACAGTTCACGGTCGCCGGTGCCGCGGCGGGCTCTGCTTCTCGCGTCTCGGATGCTGCACCGCCTGGCGCGGATGCAGGGAGACCGTCTCGGGGTCGAAGGATCGTGGTCGGGTAACGACACCATCTGGCGCACGTGTCTGGACCTCAATCGGATTCTGCTCTACGGCAGAACGGGTGGCTCCCTTGCCGCAGTGCCGCAGCGGCTCGTGCTCAATGTCGTCGACGCCGTGATCGCTGGACAGGGCGACGGACCTCTTGCCCCCCAGCCGCTGTCGATGGGATTGTTGTTCGCTGGAAGCAACAGCGCCGCCGTGGACCACGTGGCGGCGCACTTACTGGGATACGACCCCCGCCTAATCCCGATAGTCCGCGAGGCGTTCGTACAGATGTCCTGGCCGTTGAGCGAGACGCTCCCGGAGGGCGTCCAGTTGCTCGGCGATCTGGGCGCAGGGCCTGCCGACAAGATTCTCTCGGTCCCCGATACTGCCGTGAGGCTCTACCCAGCTGGCTGGCTGGATGCTGTGGCCAGTGACCGGCCCAAAATCGCGACTACTGCAGGCACTGACGAACGTGTGGATGCCTGACCTACGTTCAGGCGCGGGAAGGCTACAATACGCCGCTCATTGGCACGGCCGCTTGCTGTCGCAGGAGCAGCATATCACGCCTTAGCACTTCCGAAGCGGCCCAGACTAACACGAGATGTATGTACAGGAAACTCAGCTGTGAGAACGAGCCGAAGATACCAGCTAAGAAGAACGCCAGAAGGCCCAGCTCGAGGTAGAAGAGCTGAAGCGCCTGTCGTGGCAGGTACTCCCGAGCCCGGCGGCGAATGCGCTCGACCCCCACCACGGTGGTTATGAACAGCGCCGAGAAAATGAGAAGACCCACCACACCCGTCTCGGCAAGGACGTAGAGATAAGTGCTGTGGGCATCGCGGAAGCCACGAGCGTTAGGCAGGTCCTCGCAGGTCACAACCCGCGAGGTCGTGGTGGTCGGTGAAGTGCCGGTGTTCGTCTTCACGCAGGTTAGTCGGGATGCCATGAGGGGGTCCACCTTGCCTCCCAGGCGGGCAACCGACAAATGCGCGAACGGATAAGCGCCGACTCCAACTCCAATCAAAGGATCCTGCGCGGCGACTTGCCAGGCGATCTTCCAGATCGCCCATCGCTGGCGGGCAGAGCCCTCCTCATCTACCTCACCGAGGCGAGCGGTCGAGGTCGCGCGAGTCAACCCGCTCAGCCGGTCCCAGACCGCTCTGGGCGCGGAGATCAGGACGAAGGCTCCGATTGCCACCGCGGCCAGGCGAAGCCGGGTTCGCCGCTTTGGAGTGAGCAACTTTCGCAACTGTTTGCGCTGACTCCACACTCCGATCACGCCAACGATGGCCAGCGCCAGGATTGCTCCGCGCGACTGCGTCATGAGTATCAGCAGTGGGAGCACTCCGGCGCCGGCAATGGCCGCCCATTTCACCCAACCTTTCGGCTCGGTGACAAGGAGTCCGACAACCATGGAGACCTGCAACAGGGTTAGTGCGGCGAGGTCGTTCGGATTCTCGAAAATGTGGTTCCAGACCACTCGACCGGCGACGTTATGGCCGTAGAAGAACTTGTTCATTAGCGCGCCACGCACTGGGAACAACGCATAGCACGCAAGAAAGAAAATGATGAATAATCGGAGCTGCCGGCTCGTGCGGAGCGCGTTCGCCGCGGCCAGTGCCACAAGCCACAGCTTGCTAAGAAGAATGAGCCTTTCCCACACCGCGTGGGGATACCGAGTCTGAGCGTACCCGATGATTCCCCACAGAATGAATATCGCGAGCCAGCCAAGCAGAACTGGGAACCGGATGCCGCCGCGAAGGAAAATCAGGCCGATGAGAGCCGCTCCCATGGCGAGTGTGCCCGCGTCGAGCATATACGTCGTGACGACAAAGACGTAGAGCATGAAGCCCAGGTACACAGGTGTCCACTCAACGCCAGCGATCGGCGAAACTGGTGGATAAGCCGTCGGGTCAGTTTCTCCGCCGAATCGTGGTGTTCCCGTCGTTGCCTTTGGTTCGGCCAATCGGATGACGCCGGCGGCGTCACGACCGCCGCCAGGCATGGCGCGCCAGCCCGCCGGACGAAACTGCATTAGACCAGCCTCCCGTGTTCGGGCTGTAGCCCCATCTTGAGTATCACCCGGTCATACAGACTGCTGCGCGTCATCGTTCCGTCCTCGTCAGCATCGAATAGTACAATGATTCGAGCGATCGAACCACCGTGGCAGCCGTGAACTCCATTGCGGCCCGTTCTCGTGCCGCCCATCCCATCGTTCGCCTGAGCTCAGGGTTCCGCAGTAGCTCCTCAATAGCCGCCGCGAGACGCGGCGGATCGCGCGGGGGAACAAGCAGCCCCGTTAGCCCCGCCGTCACTGCGTCCTGATTTCCTCCCACGTTGGTTGCGACCACAGGCCGGCCTGCTGCCATTGCCTCGACAATAGAGTTGGAAAACCCTTCGCTGATGGAGCAGAGCACCGAAACGTCAAATGCGTGGTGCAGGTTCCACGGGCTCGTCTGCAAACCCGCGAAGTGCACTGTGCCCTTCAGGCCCAGTATGTCCACAAGAGCCGAGAGGTCCGCGCGGCACGGTCCATCTCCAACGAGTATGAGGTGCAGCGTCGGCCAGCGTGGACGCAGCTCCGCCATCGCCCTAAGCAGCGTGGCATGGTCCTTTACCGCACTCAGGTTCGCCACAATTCCGACGACGGGCGCGTCCCCCGGGATACCTAGAGCGCGTCGCAAGTCATGTTTGCTCCCCGGGGGAATCGGCTCGAAAGCGCTCTCATCCACGAAGTTGGGGATGACTACCACCCGGCTGGAGCGCACACGTTGTGAGTCCGTTAGATGTGTCGCCACCGAAGCGCTGTTGGCCAGCACCCGGTGCGCGAGGCGATAGGCCATGCGCGACAGCAGCTCATGCTCCTGCCGTGGCGGCTCCAGCCAGCGGCGGCTCGCGATCACTGCTGGAGTGCCCGCAGCGCGCGCACAGATCGTGGCAAAAATACTGTTGTAGTGGTCATGGCTGTGCACGACGTCAACGCGTTCCCGGGCGAGATATCGGGTAAGGCGTATTCCCTGTAGAAGCGTGCGAGGACCGTAAAGACTGTCGATGGGAAACACCACCACGGGGATCCCCGCTCTCTCGAAGCGAGCTAACAGTGGGCCTTCCTCTTGAAGGCACGCTACGGAGAGGTCGAAGCGCGACCGATCCAGTCGCTCGGCTGTCCGGACCGCGTTCAGCTCGGTTCCGCCGATGGTCATATTATCCAGGCAGAACACCACGCGGATTCGCTTGCGCGGTGGTCCCGTTGCCGAGTGAGCTCGCCCCCCAACCACGTCGTCGGCTGATGCCTCACCGTTGGGGTGTTCGGCTAGTGCGCCGGTAACGCTCACAACCGCCTCGCTGCTTCCAGTTCAGGAGCGACGCTGTGTCTATCTGGCTCGCCTGTGATCTTCTCGATAGCATCTAGCAGAATTCCTGCCTGGTGACGTCGGCTGAAGCGCCCGTTCCTTGCTATCGGCGTTGGGCGTAAGCCGCGACGATGCATCTCGTACCGTTTGCGCAGTACGGTCTCGATCCCGTCCACATCATCGGGGCGGACGACGTCCGCGCCGCTGTCGCGTAGTAGCAGGTCGGGTGCACTGCCGGGGCGAGTGAGCAGGAGTAACCACGCCTCGAATCGCATGTACTCGAAAACCTTCGCTGCGATGACGAGATTGTTCTCGGCGACATCAAAGTTCACCAGCATGGTAGCCTGTGCGAGGAACTCCAGCGCCTCCTTTCGCGGGCGCGGTGGCCCGGCTCTCACGTAATCCGTCACGCCCTCGGCGCGAGCGATCTCGCTCAACGATACTCCGCCTTCTCCCTCCACGTGGCCGATAATGTCCAGGCCTAGCTGCTCGGGCGTGAGACCCAGATCGCGCACCACTCGTGCTGTCGCAGCGAACAGAGGTCGCGGGTCGCGCCCCCAATACAGGCCGCCGGCGTAGGCGATCGTGAACCGGCCGGAGTGTCTGGCAGGTGGAAGCGGCTCGTCGTCATAGCCGTTCATGACGGCAATGATTTTCCCGGCGCTTTCCGGATAGGTTCGCGCCATGGCCTGGCGGCATGGCTCCGTGTTAGCGACGATGAGCGAAGCTTGCCTCACCGCTTTCTGCTCGTAGCGAGTAGCAAGCCATAGCCACACGGGACTAGCCACATCCTCGGACACAACCTCGACGAGTCTCCACGGATCCCGCATATCCATGACAAATGGAAGTCCCGTCGCATGCGAAACACGCCTGCCGGCTTCGTGCGCCATGTGCGGTGGCGCTGAGGTTACGACGGCCTGGTGCACTCCTGATTCGATCACACTTAGCGCCAGCTCAGCAGCATCGCGTGCCCAGCGTCCGTAAAAAGCATAGTTCGACAACGCGTGATAGGCGCGTCTGTAGTCCCGCGGTCTGCCAATAGTCCAACGAATTCCGTCGCGTACCAGCGAGGCAGGACGGAGATCCGCGGTCGCCGCCCCAGCTGGCTTCTCGGTCGCGGTCGCCAGCGAGCGGCTGTTGCCACGAAAGCTACGAACCAAAGCCAGCGCCGACCTCTCCAGCGTCTTGAAAGCCAATCTTGGGGCGGGAACACCATAAAGTCGGACGCCCGGCGGCAATTCCTTTAAACGGCGATAATCCGGCGCCGGAATATCCGCCGGATCGACGGTGATTACGTCCAGACCCCACCCGCGCTCGCTTGCGAAACGCGACATTTTCTCCCACCGGAGCGAACCGACGCTGGGCTCCGGAGGGAACGCGTAGCTGATGAGCAGCAGGCGTCGCTCCGGCTCCGGCGAACATCGCGCCTCGTAGAAAGGCGGTGGAGCCGAGGCGCGTGCTCGGCTACTCATGGCTGTGCACGCGCGCGTCTGAGAATCGATAGGAACGCCTGAAGCCGTTCGCGGTGCAGCACCATCAGCGCCGTGCCGTATGCCGCTGCGCCGCCCAGCACCTGCACTCCAAGAACAGCAGCCAGAGGCCAATCGGCAGGCGCGGCGCGATCGAGGCCGATTACCGCCGCTGCCATGAGCGCCGAGGCACTCACCGCGGGCCATAGCGCTCGGAGATAGGCACCTGGCGCCAGCTCGATGCGACTGAAAACGCGCCTGTATACCGGCAG
>JBHENQ010000179.1:0-5546 GCA_046261975.1 Gemmatimonadaceae bacterium
CTCTTTCAGTCTCCTGAGCTCGGTGAACGGTACATGGTGATCTCATCCATAGTACCGGCGCCATTGCCGGTCAGCGATCCTGAGGCGCATCCTGCGGACGGAAGCTGGGAAAGCGGGCCAGTGGATCTGCCGCGAGGCGAGACGGTGTTGGGTTGGTATCGTACTCGGGCCGCTGCCGGCTCGCAGCTCTCGGCGGAGGATAGTGCGCTTCATCAGGAGTTCTTTCCGGACCCGTGGCAAATAGCCCTCATTCTCGTTCCGGCTAGTGAGCGCCCCGCCGGAAGCTTCTACCGGCTCGAGCGCAAGGTAAATCGCAGCTTTATCACTCCGTTCTACGAGTTGCTGCATACGCGGCCGCGGCGCGACGAGGCTGCCAAGCGCACTTGCATAATGTGGGAGAGCTACCTCACCGATGAGGAGATAGTGCCGCTCGAGGATCGCGATGTCCTGAGCAGTGCAAGTTCCATCATGGAGGCTGAGCCTACTCCGCCTATCGCTGGTGATCCGGCGCTGGATTGGCTCGAAGCGAGGCTTCGGTCACTGTGGTCGCGTATCCGCGGCGCTCCGAGTCAGGGCGTGAACGGCGCAGCGGACTCGAGGCCGGCCATGCCTTCTTACAAGCCGTTACCTCCGCGGCGTCCGCCACAGCCTGCGGGGGGTGATTCAAAGCGCACGACTCCGAGCCGCCTGTCGACCCTCGTTTCCCAACCCGATCCGAAGATCGTCAAGTCCAAGACGCCCACCAAACCGGGCGCCACGCCGCCGTCCAACAAGCAGGCTACGAGAATACCGCCAGCGCGCTCACCAATGATTGATCAGGCAGAGGCGCAGACTCGTCGGCCTACGACGCCCGCACCTACTCCAGCGGTCGAGCCAGAGGCGAGCTCCAGCAAACCGCAGGACAGTCTGGGCAAGCAGCTCCGTGAGGCGCTGTCGGCATGGGATACCGAAGGAGGGCTTGTTACTGAGCCGCGTAAGACAGCTGACAAACTGCCGGCTCCGCTGCCGCCAGAGCAGGAGAAGAAGCCAGTACAGGAGCCCACGCGCTCTTCAGTGCGGGAGGTGGAGACGATCCCAGTCTCGATTATCCAGCCTCCCACTCAAGCGGTCGCCTCGACGCCTGTGTCACTTCCCTCGCCCATTGTCCCCGCGCCGGTTGCCGAGCCAAAGACCCCGCAGGCGGATAATGAGGTGGGTCGGCCGACAGCGCCCTCTCCGCGGGCGACGCAGCCACTTGGACCGGTCGCTGCTGCTGTCCCGACAGAAGCGCCATCAATGAATGAGCCTGTGCGGACCGAGCGTGCCAACATCCCCGTCATGCCAGTTGCCAATCCGTTGGTGGTACTTCCTCCGGATTTTGAGGACCGGCGCTCCGTAACTTTTTTCGAGCGGCATCGCAATCCGATCCTGGCAACAGGCGGGGCTGCGGTCATACTCTTCGCCATCCTTGTCGTCGTTACTAGACCCGACGCTCCTCCAACACCAGTTATCGGTGGCGCTGATAGTGCCTCTGTCCGGAGTGCATCGAATCAACCCAGGTCTGCCGATCTGTTGGCCAGGTTCGACGTAGCGGCGGACTCACTCGATAGAGCGATCGCCTTCTATCGAACGGTCCACGTGGACTTCAATCAGCGTCGTCTGAGTTGCCGCGCCGTGACCCAGTCGCGAGCCGCAGTAGTACCACACGTTGCGGCGCTGGCACAGATCGTCAAGGATTCCGGCGACAGGCTGAACCCAGATCGCCAGGGTCGCTACGACCGTCTCTCGGCTGCTGCGGCCGATGTGGAGAAAGAATACCGCCGAAGCGGCTGTGAGCGGCAAGCGCGGTAATTTACCGCGCGTAACGCACCCAGTGTGCGATTTCCCTCACAGTCGGTCGTTTGCCGTACATGAGGAGACCCACCCGGTAAATACGCGCCGCCAGCCAAACTGCCAGGGCGCAACCCATCACCAGAGTCAGCATCGAAATCGCGATTTCTGCCGGCGGCAACGAGATAATGCTCAATCTCAGAGGCATGACAACTGGGGATGAAAAGGGTAGCCACGACATGACCCTTGCGAGCGACCCTTCCGGTTGTGACAGCACGGATTGCAGGAACACAACACTACTGACGAGCATGAGCATGATCGGGTACTGGGCCTGCTGCGCTTCCTGCTCGGTGTTGACCATCGCGCCGACGGCGGCGAAAAGAGCTGCATAGAACGTGTAGCCGAGCACGAAAAAGAAGAGAAGCATTACGGCCATCCAGAAGCCTATGTCCGGAAGGTCGAAGGAGAGCTGCGTTACGCCAAACTTCGCGAGTATCGGCCCACGGATCTTTACCAGAGCCACACTGGTGGCGGCCCAGATAATGAGCTGAGTGAGCCCTACGCCGCCGACGCCCACCACCTTGCCCGCCAGAAGCGTATCGGTGGGTACGCTGGAAACAATCATCTCGGCGACGCGGTTCTGCTTCTCGTCAAGAACACCTCGAAGCACGTTCTGGCCGTACAGTATGATCGTCAGGTAGAGCGTGAATGCTACAATGGCAGCGAAGACGATGCTCACGCTGCCGGAGCCGCCGCGTCCACGCGCGGTAATGCGCTCGGATTCGAGTTGAAGGCGCATCCTTGTCAACGCCGCGGTCTGGGCGGGGTCGACACCGGCACGCTCCAGTCGTATGGCCAGAATGTTGTCGCGGACGGATCGCCGCAGTGTTTCCAGATCGCTGATCGACGAAGCGTTGCTTCCAGCATAGCGCGCGGAAAGTCTCGGCACGGTATTCGAGTCGAATACCAGATAGCCCCTGGTTTCGCGGCGCATCACAGCAGCTGTCGCAGCACTCTCGGCGGCTGGAAGCTCCCGTGGCACGAGCTGATGGATGCGCGTTCGGGAAGTGTCGCCGAAGACGCCACCGTTGAGGTCCAGAGCCACTCGCCGGGCGAGGTCTGTTCCCGACGCGTCCAGGATCGCGATCTGAGCCACATCGCTCGAAGCCCGGCTCCGCATCGCCAGTATGGGTGGCAGCACCATCAATACACCGAAGAACAGCGGCGCGAAAATCGTGGAGATGACGAACCACTTGGAGCGGACACGTTCCGCGTATTCGCGCTTCGTGACTGCCCAGAACCTATCCATGGCCGGTCATGCCCTCTTCCACCCCGGTAGCGCCGACCTTGTCCAGAAAGATCCGGTGCAGCGATGGTTGAGCCAGCTCAAAACGCTGTATGGAAGCGCCCGCCCGCACGAGTCGAGCAAGGAGCTCCTGGGCATTGGCACCTGTTGCCAGCTCGATCTCGAAGGTACGGTTGGAGTCGTCAAGGCGGCTGACCAGAGACGGATCGCGAAGGATCGCGGCAAAACCGTCGCTGAGGGCGCCCGAAAGAGACAGCGCCACGTGCCGCCCGCCGTGCTCGGCTTTCACATCAGCGACTCTGCCATCGAGCACCTTTTCGCCGCGAGCGATGATGCAGACAGAGTCGCACAGACGCTCAGCGCTATCCATGAGATGCGTGCTGAAAATGACCGTTTTGCCGGCTCGCCGAAGCTCGACGACGATGTTCTTCAGGGCTTGCGAGTTTACCGGGTCGAGACCGCTGAACGGTTCGTCGAGAATCACTAGCTCCGGGTCGTGCAGCAGAGTCCCAATGAACTGAATCTGCTGCTGCATGCCGCGAGACAGCTCGTCCACCTTGGCATTCCCCCAATCCTTTTCCGCGGATCTGAGGTGCAGCCGCTCCATCCAATAGGTGATTCGCCGATCTGCGACCGCGGCCTTCACACCCTTGAGAGCCGCCAGGAATCGCAGCATTCGGCGGACCTGCATCTTCTTGTACAGTCCCCGTTCTTCTGGCAAATATCCTATGCGGTCTGTAAGACCTCGCGTTATGTTGGGCACGCCGAAAATCGAGATCGTTCCCGTGTCAGGTGCCATTATGTTGAGCAGCATCCGAATAGTGGTCGTCTTGCCGGCGCCATTCGGACCCAGCAACCCGTACACGGTGCCCCGGGGCACTATCAGCGAAAAATCGCGTACCGCCGCGTGCTCGCGGTAGCGTTTCACTACGTGCCGAATCTCGACGACGGGATAGTCGGTCATGCGTCCATTGGCATGCGAGGAGAACTAAGATAGTGAAACACGCGGTGTGGCGCTTTCATCGGTTTCCACCGGAGGCCTGGTTGTGTGCCGCCTTCGGTGTCTTGTGGACAGGAGGAGTTGCGGTGGGCCTCCCAGTCAGCATCCCGGACCGTAGCGGCTTCGCATTCGTAACGCTGCACTATCTTCATCCCCTCCTCTTGGCTTCCGCAATCCAGCTCGCCCTGGCTCTTGTGGTGCGGCACAACGGTGGTCTCACCAAGTCACCGGGCAACCCATATCTCATGGCAAAGCTGCTTCCGGTGTTGGCGATCGCAGTGTTCATCCACTTCAACTTCAAGGCGTGGATGCCGCTCGTCAGTCATCGTCTTTACGATCCGATCTACCAGCGGATGGATATTGCTGCAGCTCCGGTCGTAACATTTTTCCACGTCGTTCGTGGTACGATCGCATCACTGCTACCTATGAATGTCGATGCGGGATACTCGGGACTCTTTCTGGGGATGTTCGTCGTGTCGGTCGTTGTCCACAGCGTGGTCGATTCCAGCGACGGTCAGAGAAGGCTCATACTCGGGATCTGCATGATTCTGCTGGTCGGAGGTCTTGCGTACTGGATTGCGCCGGCAGTAGGTCCGTTCATCTACAAGCCTGGCGTGAGCGCGCTTGCCAGCGCTCAGCAGGAAACTATGTATCGCGAGTTCCGATACGTGCAGGAAAGGGGCTCTCTACCTGAAGGTTATTTCGCCATGCCCTTGGCGGCCATGCCGAGCCTTCATATCTCGCACGCCCTTTTCCTGACATTAAGCGCGGCCGTGGCATCCCGGTGGCTACTCATTGTCTACGTTCCGGTACTGCTCTGGATAACGATCGAGAGCGTAGCTAGCGGCTGGCACTATCTCGTCGACCTCCCCGTCGGTATCGCGCTCGCCCTTTTGTGTTTGGCAGCGGTGAAAGCGTGCATTCCATCTACCAACCGGTTGAGCAACCCGATTTCTGCCGAAAAACAACAGGGAGTGCTATGAAAGCGGGCGAAATCTCGTAAGCAGAAGACGCGTGATAGTGGATGCTCCCGACGATCCAAGTGGTTACAGGCGCTCCGCATCCGGGACGTCGGGAGCGTATGGCCCGCGACAATCAAACGCGGCCGTACGTGGCTGCCTGAATTCCGGTCCGGCCAAGTGCCGCGGGTAGCTACTTGTCGGTTTCACGCCAACACGAAAGTCATAGAGATGCGCAGCGGCGCCGTCACGCCGGTAGGTGTCGAGCCGCCGTCCCTTGGCGTCGAGGTACGCGATGAGAAAAGTGTTCTCGTTGATCAGCCTGGTCCCGAGCGTGTTGGATGACACGATCCATACCCTGCCTTGCCCCATGAGCGGGGCCAAATCGGTGGCATATCGTTCCGGATCGAAACGCGCGCAAATGCCGATACGGTAGTCGCGGCTGGGAATACGCATCCGCCGCGCATAATAG
>JBHENQ010000180.1:0-3389 GCA_046261975.1 Gemmatimonadaceae bacterium
ATGGAAAACGATGCGTTTATGGTTTCCCGATAAGGCTTGAACGTGGCGGAGTCGTTGAGCGGATTGCCCTGAAACAACGAGTAGCCGACGGTCAGGTCGAAACCTGGTAGAAGGTCTGAGCGCGCGGAATAGTTGAAATTCGGCGTCGTGAATCCGGATCGTCCCGTTTGACGAGCGCGCTCGAAATCGTAGCTCAGGGATGAGAAGTTGAGCGAAAGCAGCTTGATCTTCTCACCGCCACCTGGCTGCGTGGTATCGGCGGACCGCAGTTTGCCTTCGAAGTTCTGGCTTATGGAGAGCGAAACCTGATTCTGCCGCAGCGCACCGAGATAGCCATCGCGTGTGCGCCCAAGCGCGGCGAGATACTCGTCGCTCACGCGCCCAGCCGGCGCAAAGCTGTAGCTCATGGTCGGCGATATCGAATGCCTGACTCGCGTTATTGGTCCCAGGCCCGGGAAGAAACCAAACAGCGTCGGCGAAGCGGAGAGAGCGTATTGCAATCGCTTGGACTGCGTGACGTAGTTTCCGCCCGTACGCTCACTCCTGACCCAGAAGCCGCCTGGATCCACGTCCACGATCTGAACGGATGGCACGATGTTGAACCTGCCCTGGCCGATGCGCGGTAGGTCGATCCCCGTCTCCCATTTTATCGACGTCAAGAACGTCCGGTCGTATACGCGTTGCGTGCGTCGCGACGAATCCGCAGGATCCACTATCGTGCGCACCTCGGGGAAATTGTGCTCGACGTCCGAGATGGAGAAGCTGTTTCGCCAGTTGAAATCGAAGATGCGCAGAGGCGTTTGAAAGTCGACCGACGATTGTCGAGTGTCTCGCCGGATGGCTGCGCTGTCCAGCGCTCCGTTGGCACCCCTGAAGTACCTGAAGCCAAAGTCAGCCGCCGACGCGTCCAGTTTGAACCCCTGCGAGTTGTTCATCGAGAGCTGAGGCGACCACACGAACCAGGAGCCTAGGTTGACCGGCTTCGTCGTCACACTAAGAGTGGGGAACGTCTGGTCCACCTGGGCCCGGCCCGGGTACTGCTTTCTCGATCCGCCGATGCTGAAAGACGCCGGCCCGATTCCGTGCTGGTAGTTGAGCTGTGAATAGATCGTGGCGAGTTGTTGAGCGACGTTGAATGCCTGCCGGCGTTGAAGGGTCGTGCTCGTCACATAGTTGATGTTCGCGCTCAGGCGGCTCCGCTGTGAGAAATCCTGATTGTGGCTCAACGTCACCGCCGTGTTCTTCTGGCCGCCGTTGAAGTTGGTGTGAGACACGGCCAGCCGCCCGGTGACGAAACGATCCAGCCACCGGTAGCGCCATTCACCGTTGTATCGCAGCCAGCCGGGGTCCGCGTCTGTCGACTTCACGCCGCTCCGCCAGTCCAGCGAGGCCTCGGCGTCCATATAATCGTTGATGGCGAAGTAATAGCCCACGTTCTCGATGTGTCGCCGGTAACCACTCGTTGTACGGACGATTTCGGTCAGGCCGAGTCTGGGCGTTAGGACGCCGCTCCGCCGGCCAGTCCTCATGTCCTGGAAGATGAAGGGCAGCCAGAGCACCGGGATATCCGCTATGTAGAGAACGGCCGGTCGGGCGACCATGATGCGTTTGGTCACCAGCTTGAGCTCGCTCGCCTTGAAGTGGTAGTGTGGCTCAGCGAGATCACAGCTGGTGATGGATCCCTCGCGCGCGTACGAGATAGTCTCACCTTTACCTGACGTGTCCGCCTGGACCGCTGTGTGCTCACCCTGCACGATCCAGGCTTCCCCACTTTCGACTACGGTGCTGACATTCGTTCCCTCACCCCGCCGCCGCTCGAGATCGTAGACCAACCTGCCCACGGCCAGTAGGTCTGCGGCCCCCTGGCTGGGGTCGCGGAGCACGATCGTGTCCGCCGGTGGACTCGTTGCACGGATGATCTTCGTGGAGTCGTTGTAGACGATCGTGTCGCTCACGAGTATGGTCTCATCGCGCGCGATCGCCGCCTTCCCTTCCAGCCTCAGAACATTGTTGGAGGCATCGAAGGTGACGCGCTCACTCTGATAGCGTGTAGCCGTGTATCCGGCGCGCTCGAGGAGAGCCGCCATCACCGAGTCAGCCTCATTCCATTGAACGAGTGAACCTCGGTCCCGAGGCAACGTATCGCCCGGAATGGAATCCGGCCTGCCGGGTATCGGCCGCACGATGCGGGCGGAGTCGCGAGTTACCGGGCGACGGTTGGGCACGCGCTGCTGCGCCGAAGATTCGTGCGGCCACGAAATCGCCACCACGCACAGCGTCACCCCTGTAAGCAACGCCCGCCTCGGTGCCGGCATGTTTCTCAAGCGACGGCGCCTCCATGCGACCCTACGGCCGCGTCCTCTTCCTTCGCTTTCCGGCGTTCTCGGCGCCGGTATACAACGTAGGAAAGCGCGACACTCAGCTCGAACAGCAAGTACAGCGGAATGGCCAGCGCCACCAACGAGATGGGATCGCCGCCTGGAGTGATGAATGCTGACCCTACCAGCACGAGGATTACAGCGTGACGCCGGTACTTGTTCAGAAACATGGGCGTCAGCAGACCCAGTGCGGTGAGTGCCAGAACGAGTATTGGCAGCTCGAACACGGCTCCAAAGGCAAGCGACATTGTTATCGCGAAGCCGAAGTAGTCCGATGCAGTGATCATCGGCTCCAGCGTGCCGGCCTGAAAGTTCAGCAGAAACCTCAATGACAAAGGCAGCACGGCAAAGTACGCCAGCGCCACTCCAGCCATGAAGAGCACCGTAGCGGAAATGAAAACAGGAATCGCGACCCGCTTCTCGTGAGCGTAAAGCGCTGGGGAAAGAAACGCCCAGACCTGAAATAGTATCACGGGCAGGGCCAGCATGACTCCACCTATGAATGCCGTCTTCATGACGATGCCGAACGGATCACCGGGATGCGTATATACCAGCTTGCGCCCCGCGAGAAACGGCAATATCGGCCGCTCGAGAATCCCGATCACATCCACCTGGGAAATCAGGACGAACGCCACCACGGTCCCCAGCGCAATCGCCCCGAGAGACCAAAGGAGCCGTACCCTGAGCTCCTCGAGATGATCCAGGAACGGCATCTCCGCACTCATCGGACCGGCTCCCTCCGACAGTTGATTCCCAGATTCACTGCCATGCTGTCACTCCCGACTCCATCCGCCCGCAAGCGGGCACCCGCCCGACTCCCGATTCCCGAGAACTTCAGTTCCGCATGGTCCGCAACCGCTCCTGCGCCAGCGCCGCCTCATCCGAACGAGGATACTTTTGCAGCAACGCATTGAGCGCGGCACGCGCAGCGGTCAGGTTCCCCTTCGTTTCCAGGCTCAGAGCCTGTTTGTACAGCGCGGTTGGGGCGCGCGGTGAAGAGGGATAGCGTTC
>JBHENQ010000181.1:0-15392 GCA_046261975.1 Gemmatimonadaceae bacterium
GATCTGGCCCGCGACAACCACTATCCGGCCGCTTGCGCCTATGCCGTGGGCGTAGCCAATGCCGTGCGGCCAGCCAGGCGGCTGAAGGATTCGGCACGCAGCTTCAACTTCTCGCGGTGCCATTCCTCCCCGCGGCCCACCAGCACCTCTCTTGCCCCCGGTAGCGGTCACCGTGCCACTACCCCACTCCGCTCTGAAACTCGCAGTCGGAAGCGCTGAAGCTTGCCGGTTTCAGTTCGTGGAAGCTCCGGTACGAATTCGATCTGCCGGGGATACTTGTACGGCGCAATCTCTGCCTTCACGAAATCCTGGAGCTCCTTTACGAGAGCAGGGCCGGCATCATGGCCCGAGCGCAGCACGACGAACGCCTTCACCACATGACCTCGCTCTTCGTCGGGCACTCCCACGACTCCACACTCCTGCACCGCCGCATGTTGCAGAAGCGCGTTTTCGACCTCGGGGCCGGCGATCTTGTAACCCGAGGACACGATCATGTCGTCGGTTCGGGCCTGATACCAGAAGTAGCCGTCCGAATCCATGCGGTAAGAATCGCCCGGTAGATTCCAACCATTCTTCACGTAAGCTCGTTGACGCTCATTGTCGTCCAGGTAACGGCATCCTGTGGGTCCCTGAACGGCCAGGTGGCCGACAGTGCCGGGTGCTACGTCGTTGCCTTCGTCGTCCACGACCTTCGACCTGTAGCCAGGGACCGCCTTGCCGGTCGATCCTGGCCGGATATCCGCGCCGGCCGCGCTGATGAAGATGTGAAGCATCTCTGTGGATCCGATTCCATCGATTATCTCGATCCCGGTGGCTTCCCGCCACGTCTCGAAGGTCGCCAGCGGCAGCGCCTCGCCGGCCGACACGCATTTCTTCAAGCTCGAAATTCTGAAGTCTCTGACAATTCCAGCCATGGCCCTGTAGGCAGTCGGGGCTGTGAAGCATACCGTCGCGCGATGGTCCTGAATGCCCTGGATCAGATTGGGCGGAGCTGCCTGCTCCAGCAGTAATGTCGACGCTCCGACCCTCAGTGGAAAGAGCAGCAGGCCGCCGAGTCCGAAGGTGAAAGCCAATGGGGGCGACCCGCAGAAAATGTCCTCCGCTGTGGGACGAAGTACGTGGCGTGGGAAGCAATCGCAGATCGTCAGAAGGTCCCGGTGGGTGTGCATCGTCCCCTTCGCCTTGCCAGTAGTACCCGACGTGAAAGCAATGATGGCAACGTCGTCCGCGTCCGTCTGCACGTTGGCGAAAGTCGTCGGCTTTACGGCCGTCAAGGATTCCAGCGTGGTCCTCGTGGATTCCGAGTTTGCGTTGAACAGCACGACCCGGTTCAGCAGGCCTTCGTCGGCCGTCTGACTCGCTGCTGTATCAACCTCCGTGGCCACACGCGCATCACACAGAGCGAGTGATACAAGCGCCTTCCTCGCCATGTAACAGATCTCGCCGGCCCGCAGGAGTGGCATCGTGGTCACACAGATGCCGCCCGCCTTGAGAACCCCGAACCAGCACGCTGCCAGCATCGGCGTGTTGGGGCCCCGCAGCAATACTCTGTTCCCCGCAATGAGACCGAGATCATCGGTGAGCACGCGCGCGACACGGTTTGCCTCACCCATGAGTTCCCGGTATGTCCAGGATCCGCCCGGAAATCGGATGGCGATGCGATCACCATTCCCCACCGCTACCATGTTGTCCAACAGTTCAACGGCGCAGTTGAGCCGCTCGGGATAATTCAGGCCCGGAGGGAGCACGCTCGCAAAATCGATCACGGGCCACAACTCGCGCGGGGGCAAATGGTCGCGCGCGAACGTGTCCATGTGCGCACTCATACTTCGGCCAGCAGTCTGCCAGCGATCACGAGCTTCTGAATCTCACTGGTGCCCTCATAGATGCGAAGCGCTCGGATTTCGCGGTAGAGGGCCTCCACAATCTCCCCCCGGACGATGCCGCGCCCACCAAACAGTTGCACCGCGCTGTCGATCACTACCTGGGCGGCCTCGGTGGCATATAGCTTCGCGATTGCCGCCTCACGCGTTATTCTGCGATCACCGTCTGCGGTGTCGTGTGCCCATGCCGCACGATACACCAGCAGCGCACTGGCATCTACCGCGACCGCCATGTCGGCGAGCCGGGCCTGCGTGAGCTGGAACTCCGAGATCTGTCGGTCGAATGCTTTTCGCTCCTTGACTCGCGAGACAGCCTCGTCCAGCGCGCGCCGCGCGAACCCGAGCGCCGCTGCAGCCACGGTGGGCCTGAAAGAATCCAGCGTGCCGAGCGCAACCTTGAGACCGCCTCCAGGCTCGCCGATGACGGCATCGGCGCCCACTCTGCAATCCGTGAGCGTCAGCGTGCCGAGCGGATGAGGTGCGATCACATCTATTCTTTCTGTCACTTCAAGACCGGGGTTCTCAGCGTCCACCATCAACGCCACGAAGCTCTTGCGTGAGGCCCCCGCTCCCCCTCCCCCTCCCCCTCCCCCTCCACTCTCCTGGCTTTCGAGCCTGGCGAAAACCACGTAGTGATCGGCGATTCCGGCGTTGGAGATGAAGGTCTTCGTGCCATCGATCACGTAAGCATCTCGATCGCGCCGCGCGGTCGTACGCATGCCCGCTACGTCCGATCCGGATTCAGGCTCCGACAGGGCAAATGCGGCGATGGACCGGCCGGCACAAACGTTGGGGAGATAGCGCCGCTTCAGCGCCTCGGAGCCGAATATTGAAACTGGCGCGGATCCGAGGCCCTGCATCGCGAACGCGAAATCGGCCAGACCGGAAGTGCGGGCCAAAGTCTCACGAACAAGACAGATCGAGCGCACGTCGAGGCCCGCGAACCCGCCTCCGTATTGCCCGGGTACTACGTAACGGAGCCAGCCGCCGGCGGCCAGAAGCTTCACATAGCTTGTGCACGCTGCATCGGCATCGGTGTTCTCGCCAGCGGTGCCGGGAATTTCCCTTGCCACCCATGTCTCGAGGTCGGCCGCCAGCGCGCGGTGTGAATCCTCGAAGAAGGGCCAGCCAAGAAACGTGCGGTCCGGCATCAGTTGCCCTCGAACACGGGAGTCTGCTTGGCGGCAAAGGCGCGGTAGGCGCGCGCGAAATCTTCCGCCTGCATACACGCGGCCTGGGCTTCGGCTTCCGCGTCGATGGCGGCGTCGACCGACATTGCCCATTCGTCGTGAAGGCACTTCTTTGTGACGGCGTGCGCGGCCGAAGGACCGTCGGCGAGGCTGCGCGCCATCGCGACCGCATCGGCCAACACACGATCCGGGGTGGAGAGGGAGTTGAAGAATCCCCAACGTTCTGCCTCGGATCCACTCATGCCGCGTCCCGTATAGAGAAGCTCGCTCGCTCGTCCCTGACCGATAATTCTGGGAAGAATGGCGCACGCACCCATGTCCGCGCCCGAGAGGCCGACTCGCACGAAGAGGAATGACACCTTGCTCCGCTCCGTACCGATGCGCAGGTCACTCGCCATGGCGAGGATCGCGCCCGCTCCGGCGCAGACACCGTCCACCGCTGCG
Source organism: Gemmatimonadaceae bacterium (assembly GCA_046261975.1). Taxonomy (GTDB): domain Bacteria; phylum Gemmatimonadota; class Gemmatimonadetes; order Gemmatimonadales; family Gemmatimonadaceae; genus JBHENQ01. The sequence continues at coordinate 3,518 of JBHENQ010000181.1, forward strand.
ATGATGGGCTGCGGGCACGCACGCATGGCTTTCACCAGATCGCCCGTCATCCGCGTGAATGCCAGAAGCTCGTCAAACCGGCCGCGTTCCCTCATCTGCACGAGCGGTCCGATTATTTCATGCACGTCCCCCCCGGAACAGAAATTGTCGCCCGCGCCCGTGATGACCACTGCCCGGATGTCGGGCTCCGTCACGAGCACTCTGAACGTGTCTCGCAATTCCGCGTACGACTCGAAGGTCAGCGGGTTCTTGCGCTCGGGGCGCTGGAGTGTAATCGTCGCGACGCGCGCGTCGACCGACCAGCCGAAAGAACGTGGCCTGAGCGTCGTCATCACATTACCTCTCCCCCCGCTACGACGATGGCCTGGCCGGTTATTGCCGACGCCAAGGGCGAACAGAGCCAGCCGACGGCAGCCGCCACTTCCTCGGGCCGGATAATGGTACCGCGCGGAATGGTGCGGGCGATCATGAGGCGAGCCTCTTCTGGCGTCTTGCCGCGTTTCTGTATCAGGTTGCTTTCAGCGGAGCGTGCCATGTCGGTATCGGTGTAGCCAGGGCAAACGGCATTGACGGTGATGCCCAACTTGGCCGTCTCCGCCGCGAGCGCCCGCGTAAGGCCTATCACGCCGTGCTTCGCGGCCGAATAGGCCGTCGTGTGACTGTATCCCTTGAGGCCCGCCGTCGAGGCGATGTTGACGATCCGCCCATCTCGCGCGGCTATCATCGCCGGCAGCACTTGCGACGTACAGAGAAAATGCCCTGTGAGATTGACGGCTAGCATTCTGTCCCAGATCTCCCGCGTCGTTTCAGTAAACGCCGCACTTTCAGCCTGACCGGCGTTGTTGACGAGAATGTGCACATCGCCGAGTACGTCGCGAGCTGCGGCGAACGCCCCGGCCACCGAGCCGGCGTCGCTCACGTCGCACTGCACTGTCTGTACTCTGGCGCTGAACCGGCTCACCAGATGCGCGGCGCTCCGCTCCAGATCGGCGAGCCTGCGACCCAGGAGCGTGATACTCGCACCCATGGCGGCCAACTCATCAGCGATCGCGGCGCCAATTCCACGGCCCCCACCCGTTACCACCGCGTGACGCCGATCGAGCGTTGTCATATCGTGCTGGTCCCTCGCATCTCCGCCTGTCTCGCCAGCGCGCGCTCCAGTTGCTGCTTCCCGGCAAGATACTGAACCGGCCATTGCACACCAGCGCCCGAATACCGCAGCTCGGCCGCGGCATGTAGGGTCCAGTTCGGATCGCTCAGGTGCGGCCGCCCGACGGCGCACAGATCGGCTCGGCCAGCAGCAATGATTCCGTTCACCTGGTCCGCATCAAGTATGTTTCCGACCGCGATGGTGGGAAGGCCGGTTTCGTTGCGAATGCGGTCGCTGAAAGGAGTCTGGAACATGCGCCCGTATACCGGCTTGGAGTGCGCCGCAGTCTGACCGGTTGACACGTGAATTATGTCGGCGCCAGCCTTACCGAATGCTCGCGCGATCTCCACCGACTCGCTCGCATCCACGCTTTCCTCACCAGTAACCCAATCCGTGGCTGAGATGCGGACCGACATGGGCCGCTCCGCCGGCCAGGCGGCGCGCATGGCGCTGAATACTTCGAGGGGAAATCGCAAACGGTTCGCGAGCGATCCACCGTATTCATCCTGTCGCCTGTTGCTGAGCGGTGTGATGAAGCTGGAGAGCAGATACCCGTGCGCGCAATGCAGCTCGAGCATGTCGAAGCCCGATTCTATGGCCATCTCGGTTGACCGCACGAAATCACGCAGTACAGTGCGCATATCAGCGTGCGACATCTCGCGAGGCAACTGCGATGCTGGACCGTAGGACACCGCCGACGGCCCGATAAGCTCCCAGTTCCCGCTCTCCAGCGGCTCGTCCATACCTTCCCACATGAGACGGGTAGAGCCTTTGCGACCCGAGTGTCCCAACTGAAAGCAGATCTTGGCGCCGCTCCATTGGTGCACGAAGTCGCAGATGCGACGCCACGCGTCGACGTGGTCCGGAGTGTACATCCCCGTGCACCCCAGCGTTATTCGGGCTTCCGGGGACACGCACGTCATCTCGGTCATCACCAGGCCGGCGCCGCCAAGGGCCCTCGCTCCGAGGTGCACCAGATGAAACTCGTTGGGAATTCCTTCGATGGCGCTGTACATGTCCATCGGAGAGACGACCACGCGGTTCTGCAACGTCATGTCCCTCAACTTGAAGGGCGTGAACATCGGCGGCGTTGGATCCGCAGTTTGCCTGGAAGTGCGACTCGCGAACCATCGCTCGACTCCCGATAAGTAGCTCTGGTCTCGAATCCGCAGATTCTCGTGACTCACTCGCTGGCTTCTGGTGAGCAGGGAATACGCGAACTGCGGCGGATCGAGAACCATGTATCGTTTCACGTTCTCGAACCATTCCATCGAATTGCGCGCGGCGTTCTGAAGGCGCAGAGCCTCGGTCCGGCGTTCCTCCTCATATTTTGCGAGCGCGGCTAGCAGGCTTGTCTCGGAATCAAGGCATCGGGAGAGGCCTATGGCATCTTCCATCGCGAGCTTGGTTCCGGATCCTATCGAGAAATGGGCGGTGTGAGCCGCGTCTCCAATGAGGACGATGTTGTCGTTGTACCAATGTTCGTTACTCACTCGCACGAAGTTGAGCCACGGTGCTCGCCGCTGATGGGAGGCGTTTCCAAGAAGGCGGTGTCCCTGCAGCCACTTCCCGAATAGCCTCTCGCACGCCGCCACTGTAGCGTCAAGGTCCATTCGGTCGAAACCGGCCCTCTTCCAGGATGCTTCGTCGCATTCCACGATGAAAGTCGAGTAATCGTCGTCGAAGCGGTAGCAGTGCGCCTGGAAGACACCCTCGTCGTTTTGCACGAAGTAGAAGGTAAACGCGTCGAACCTGTGGGTAGTGCCGAGCCAGATGAATCGCGCGGACCGCACATCCAGATCGGGCTTGAAGGCATCCGCATAGCATCGCCTGATGGCGCTATTGACGCCGTCGGCTGCCACGATCAAATCGGCGTTGGCCGCACCTGGAATTGTTTCGAGGCTATCGTCTGGCACGACCTCACACTGAAAGCGAAGCTCGGCGCCCATTTCAATGGCACGCCGTTGAAGGATCGCGAGCAGTGTGCGCCGTGAGATTCCGCTGAAGCCGTGACCGCCGGAAGTGATCGTCTGGCCTTTGACATGGATGTCGATGTCGTCCCAGTGGGCGAACCGATCGGTGATCTGGCGATAGGTCGGCTCGTCCGCCACGCGGAAGTTCTCGAGCGTCTGGTCAGAGAACACAACACCCCAGCCGAACGTGTCGTCGGGGCGATTGCGCTCCAGCACGGTAACCTGGTGATCCGGGCTAGCCTTCCTGATAAGAATGGCCAGGTAGAGTCCGGCTGGTCCGCCACCGACGATGACCGACTTCAAGAGATCGGTTCTAGAGCGCGCCGGCCGGCCGAGCAGGGCGAGGGATCTCGGATCGTGGGCTCGGCTCCGCAGGGGTGAAGTCCTCGCCGGGATTGATGAACTGGTCACGCTCTGCCCGATACTGTTTGTCGTATAACTGTCTGTACCGCCCTCGCAGTGCCAGCAACTCGGTATGCGTTCCGCGCTCCACGATCTCGCCATCCTCAATCACGAGGATCTGATTGGCGCTCTGAATGGTGGAGAGACGATGTGCGATGACGAAAGTCGTGCGGCCACGCCTGAGGGAGCGAAGTCCATCGCGGATCAATGCCTCGCTCTCGCTGTCCAGGCTGGAAGTCGCCTCATCAAGAATGAGAATCCTCGGGTCGGCGAGTATGGCCCGTGCGATCGCCACTCGCTGCCGCTGACCGCCGGACAGCTTGACTCCGCGCTCCCCCACCACGGTGTCATATCCGTCGGCGAACTTCTCGATGAACTCGTCGCAGTGCGCTATGTGGCTCACCTCGCGAATTTCAGCAAGCGTTGCACCCGGTTTCGCGAAGCTGATGTTATCCCGAATGGTGCCGTCGAAGAGGAAGTTGTCCTGCAGGACCACACCCAGATTGGCGCGATAGTCCCCCAGTCGCAGAGACTCCAGATCGCGGCCGTCGATGAGGATTCGACCGGACTGCGGCCTGTTGAATGCCATGACAAGGCTGATGAGAGTGCTCTTGCCCGAGCCGCTCGACCCTACAAGGGCGGTAGTCGAGCCCGCGGCCGCACTGAAGGAGACGTTTCTGAGTACTGAAACACCCGGCTTGTATGCGAAGTGGACGTTCTCGAATATCACGTCGCCTGCGACTTCCTTCAAAGGCTTACGTTGCTTGTCCTCATCCATCTCGGTCGCCGTCTGCCGGATCTCGCGGATGCGGTCGAGACCGGCGAAGGCTTCGCTGATCTGAGTGCCGATGCCCGCGATCTGAACGAGTGGAGCGGCGATGAGCCCCACGAAAAAAATGTACATCACGAACTCCCCCAACGTCATGGAGCCGGCAAGAATGGAGCGTCCTCCGACCATTATCATGAGCACGCCGACGGCGCCGATCACAAGCGTCGAGAACGCGGTAACTGCCGAGATGGCTGTGATCGAGCGCGCAATATTGCGAAACAAGCGGTGGACGCCTTTGGCGAACACCACCTGCTCGCGCCGCTCGGCTACGTACACCTTGAGAATGCGGACTCCACCCAGCGACTCCGCCAGCCGGCCGGTGACTTCAGCACTGATCTCGCTCCGCTTCCGGAAGAGTGGGCGGAGCTTCGTGAACGCTATGGTCATGAAGCCGCCGAACACCACCAGGATCAGCAGCGTTACTGCGGTGAGTTGCCAGTTGAGATAGAACAGAACCCCCAGCGCGAGCGTCGCGGTCACCAGGCTACCTACGAGCTGCACGAGTCCGGTTCCAACAAGATTGCGAATGCCTTCAGCGTCCTCCATGATTCGCGTGATCAGTACGCCGGTCTTGGTCGAATCGAAGTAGCTCACCGGAAGTCGCATAACGTGCGCCTGCACCCGTTTCCTCATCTCGGTGATGGCGCGCTGAGCCGCAACGCTCATCACCTGCGAGAGTGCGAACGACGTCACAGCCTGAAGGAGCGTTGCGCCGGCGGCCGCCAGAGCTATCGTGGCGAGAAGCTCGCTGCGTCCCTTGCCGATCACGTCGTCTATCAGATACTTCGAGCTCGCGGGGAGCACGAGTCCCGAGAGACGGTTTACCAGCATGAGCGCTATGCCGATGGAGAGCTGCCAGCGATGCGCCCAGATAAGTTCCCGCGCCTCCCGCCATGCGCCAGCCAGCGAAACTCGCTTCTTCCTCTCGGCTTCCGTCTCCGTTTTCGCCACTACTTCTTTTCCATCGCCTTCTTTACGCGAGCGATGAACATTGTGAGTAGCTGCTTGCCCGTTTCGGTGTTCGTTGTGATCCATTCCGTGTTCTGAAACGAGCGTGGGTTTGTGGCCTCGCGCAGCTCCTTTATGAACGGCAACACGCGGGCGTAAAGAAAAACGCCTTCGCCGTTGGATTCGAGGAGGAAGTCACCCGGGACAATTCCATGCTTCGCAAAGCCATAGACCATCTCCCAGTACGCGCCGACCTGTCGGAGAGGTGCGTTGAGTGGATGCTCGCGCTTGCTAGCCATCTCCACCAGATCCTCGGCGCTCTTGGGCCAGAACTGCGTATTGATGGCCTCACGCGATTCTCGCATGACTGGTTCGCGCCGTAACTCGTAGACCCTCAGGACGAGTTCGGCGTCGCGATGATCGGGAAGAGGAGGCTCGTTGAACATGGTGGTAGACGGACCTTATCGGGATACGGGTGTGCATCACGAATCTACGGGACAGCGCGGGAATCGGGAATCGGGAATCGGGAATCGGGAGTCGGGAGTCGGGAGTCGGGAGTCGGGAGTCGGGAGTCGAAGGTAGCGCGAGAAGAGTCCATCGAGCATAATCGCGAATAGTTGCGCACTTAAAATCCCCTTTACGTGTCGCGTGATTTACCTCAAGAGCGTTTCGCTGAAGGGCCCGCCCGACCAGAAGGCTGACTCATCGTTCCCCTTCAGCATCCCTGCCATTCGGTCGCTTCGCGCCATCGAGTTTCCTTCTCCGGTGACATTCTTCGTCGGAGAAAACGGCTCCGGCAAGAGCACCTTTATGGAAGCGCTGGCGATAGCGACGAAGTCAATCGCAGTAGCCAGTGAGAGCATCGAGCAGGACCGCACTCTCGACGAGCAACGCATTCTTGCCGCCCGATTCAAAACGACGTGGTCCAAGCGGACCCACAAGGGCTTCTTCCTTCGCGCCGAAGATTTTTTCGGCTTTGCAAAGCGCCTCTCGCGCGAACGGGCCGAGCTTCGCGAGAGGCTGAGGGAACTCGACCAGGAATACCGCGCAAAGGACCGCTCCGAGCTGGCCCTCGGTCTGGCGTCACTACCGGCCCGGAGCTCGCTCGCGGAGATGACCAAGCGGTACGGAGAGAACCTCGATGCCAACTCGCACGGTGAGAGCTTTCTAAAGTTGTTCTCGAGCCGCGTTGTTCCCGGTGGCCTGTACCTGCTGGACGAGCCCGAGGCAGCCCTCTCTCCGCAAAGTCAGCTCGGTTTCATCGCTCTGGTCAACGAAATGGTCGCTGAGGATTCGCAATTCGTCATTGCGACACATTCACCCATACTGCTCGCACTGCCGGGCGCCGCGATCTACAGCTTCGATGAGGTTCCGGTGGCTCGCGTTCCGTACGAGGAGCTGGAGCATGTGAACCTGACGAGAGCGTTTCTCACCAACCCCGAGCGATTCCTGAGACTTCTAGGGGCTAGGGATTAGGGATTAGGGACTAGGATTCGGGAATTCCTAATCCCTAGTCCCTAATCCCTAATCCCTAGCCCCTAACATTCTCCGCTCCGCGTGCGCGTGTTCTTCACGTTCGCCGTGACGTGCCGTCGCCAGGGACACAGCGATCCCCATCGCGAACGACAGTGGCACGGTGATCAGAGCAGGATTCTTGAGAGGGAACAGCGCGCTGTCGTGTTTCAGGATATCCATCTGAATGGTCGGCGACAAGTATATGAGCCCCAGCGTCGCTATTGTTCCGGTCGCCATGCTGGCTACCGCTCCGGACGTAGTGAAACGATTCCAGAATATGGCAAGCACGAGAGCCGGAAAGTTTGCGCTCGCAGCAATCGCGAACGCCAGCGATACCATGAACGCCACGTTCTGACCCTTGAATGTGATTCCAAGCAGAATCGCGATCGCGCCGAGGACAACCGTTGCGCCACGCGCCACCCGAAGCTGCTCGGCAGGTGCAGCCCGGCCATGCCGTACGACGCTAACCCATAGATCGTGCGATAGCGCCGCCGCGCCGGACAGGGTCAGTCCCGCAACTACGGCGAGTATCGTTGCGAAGGCGACGGCGGCGATGAATCCCAGAAACGGAGTGCCCCCCAGGTGCTCCGCAAGAAGGGGCGCGGCCATGTTACCGCCCTTGTCGGCCGCAATTATTGCATCCGGTCCCACCAGCACCATCGCTCCAAACCCGAGCACGAACGTCATGAGGTAGAAGAACCCGATCAAACCCGTTGCGTAGAACACCGACGCCCGCGCAGCTCGGGCGTTGGGGACCGTATAGAAACGCATAAGGATGTGCGGCAGGCCCGCGGTGCCGAACATGAGAGCCAGGCCTAGTGATATCGCGTCCAGAGGATTCGCAACGAGCTTTCCGGGCGCCAGGACCGAAACACCGTAGCGTTGGGCGGCGGCCTCGAACAGCTTCAACGGATTCATTCGGAACTGTGCCAACACCAACACCACCAGAATGAATGCGCCGCCGAGCAGAAGTCCCGCCTTCACGATCTGCACCCAGGTGGTCGCGATCATTCCCCCGAACAGAACATAGGCCAGCATGGCAACGCCCACGATCACGATCGCCTGTTCATAAGAAAGGCCGAACATGAGTTTGATGAGACCGCCCGCCCCGACCATCTGCGCGATGAGGTAAAAAATCACCGTCGCCAGTGTTCCAACCGCAGCCGCAATCCGAACCGGCGTCTGCCTCAGTCGCAGTGCCACCACATCGGCAAACGTGTATTTGCCGAGGTTGCGCAATGGTTCCGCGATCAGGAACAGCACGACAGGCCAGCCGACCAGCCAACCCGTGGAATAGATGAGACCATCGAATCCGGTCGTAGAGACCAACCCCGCAATTCCCAAAAACGAAGCCGCGCTCATGTAGTCTCCCGCAAGCGCAAATCCGTTCTGGCCCGCGCTTATGGTCCGGCCGGCAGCGTAGAACTCCTCCGTCGTCTTCGTGCGGCGCGCGGCCCACCAGGTGATGCCCAGCGTGATCGCGATGAAGGCGAAGAAGAACATCATCGCTACCACATTCGGCCCGCCAGGCGAGCTCACGGTTCGCGCGACTGGTGGAGTTCGTTGAGCTCGGCGTCATAATAGTTGTTTGCCCACCATACGTAGATCCACGTCAGGACCCACGATGCGAGAATGACGACGACGCCGAGCAGGACGCCGACACTCAGACCAGGAACGATAAGTCGCCCCAGGAGCGGCTTGTTGAACGCGATCAGGGCGATGAATCCGAAATAGACCACGATCATCGCGATCGTGAGCGAGATCGCGACTCTCCAACGCGCGGCTCCGAGCGACCTCAGACGATTCTCTCGGTCGGTCATTGGGGCTGCTCTTCCATGATTCTTCTCGACACGACCGTCGCCAGCGCCATTATGGTCTCCTGTGGGTTCACTCCAGGAGCCGTGGGCAGGAGAGAGCCATCCGCCACGTAAAGACCCTTAACCCCGTGTCGCTCGCCATTCGGGCCACAGCCGCTTGTCCGTGGGTTGGTGCCAATGCGGCACGTGCCGTTTACGTGCGCGGAGAAGAGACACAGCTGGTTCGCACCGTACTGAGCGTCGTGCAACCGGAGAATGTCGACGTCAGTACGTATGCGCAACGGCACCGAGTGCCCCGTTCGCACTTCGGAGGCACCGGAGGCGAGATGCAAACGTGCAGCCGATTTGAGCCCCTCGACGAGATTGGTACGGTCGGCGCTTGATAGACGGTAGTGTATATGCGGGCGACCGCGGCGGTCCACGCGCACCTCGCCGTTCGAGCGCTTCTTGTCGGCGCCGTCGCGTGCCAGCACGATCAGCGCGCCCAGATGCGGGAACAGCCGCATGGCATCCCCGTGATCAGCACCAAAGCCAGGTATCGCAATCGACGCCAAGCCCGGTAACATTGGCGCGCACTCGATCCACGATCCGTAACCGTTTTCGCCGCTTCGCAGAAACTCATCGCAAACCACCGACAGTGGAATGCCCGCCGCGCCGTACATCTCACGATCGTAGATGCCAAGCACGGCTGAAGTGGGATGCAACCGCAGAAACTTGCCCACACCTCCGCCGGCCAGACCCGACCGCTGAAGTATGGCAGGCGTTCCGACGGCGCCCGCGGCCAGCACGACGATGGGTGCTTCCACCTGCAGATTGCCGAGCGGAGGGGAGGCGCCCAACTTCGCCGGGTCGAGCACTGTGCCGTGCACGCGTTTCAGCGATCGCATCGTTGCTCTGTTACGCTCGACGATCTCGATTCGCTCGACGCGAACATCGCTGAAGAGCCTTCCGCCCGCCGCGAGGGCGCGCGGAATGTACGTTACGAGCGTGCTCTGTTTGGCGCCGTAGCGGCACCCGAGGCCGCAGAATCCGGAGCGGACGCATTCGCGCGCGTTAATGGCAGCCGGTCGGGCCCGCCAGCCGAGCGCACGCGCTCCGTCGAGCACGATGCGGTTGTTTGGAGAATGAGCGTCGTCCGGCACGACGCGAGCGTGGGTCTCATCCTCAATGAGATCGAACACCGGCGCAAGCTCTTCTGCGCTCATGCCCTCACAGCCATGCTCGGACGCCCATTCGCTCAGCACCCATTCCGGCGTTCTGAGCATGATGAGCCAGTTCACTGTCGTACCGCCACCCACGCAACGGCCCTGGAGCATGACCACAGAGAGATCATCCGTGGCTCTGCCGGCGGCATCAGCATAGAGACGCGGCACCATCTGGGCTTCGTCTTCAGTAAAGTCCGATGCCGTCCAGTATCCGCCCTCCTCCAGGAGCACCACCTTGTACCCGGCTTCGGCGAGTCGCGCGGCCGCCACGGCACCGCCAGCACCGCTACCTATCACACAAACGTCAGCCCACAGGTTGGTTTGCCTGGGCATATCGCGCCCCTGGGTGATACCACCGGCTGCAGGCTTCTGCGCTTTCCATGCATCACTCCTCGAAGCACCACGGGCCACCGGTTCTGCGTCGTCAGTTGTGCCCGGCAGCGCTCCTTCCCAGGGTAGCACGGGCTTGCGCGAATAAAACGGGCCCAGGTAGCCGATGCGGCGCCAGGCAGCGGGTTGCGCGTAGAAAGTGGAAAGCACCAAACGTCTGAACGCCTGGAAGATCGCACGCCGCGGTCCGATTGCACTCCCTTCCCAACTTCTCAGCCACTCATCCTGCTCCTTCGCAGAGCATCCGCTAAAACGACGCGGGCGTCCCCCGAAGAGAAGGTAGGTTGCACGACTGTCGAACAGCCCGAGCAGCAAGGCGATCTGCTTTCTCACCACCGGATCGCCGTTCTCGAGCCGCTGCTCCACCGCGGACTCCAGATCCATCGCGCCCTCTCCGATCTCGTAAGCCGCCGGCGCTATGCGCCTGCACAGAGACTCCAGGGTGGCGCGTTGGCGGATGGTCAGGGGCATCGGGAGTCGGGAGTCGGGAGTCGGGAAATACAGGACTAGTACTAGTGATGTCAATTGCATTGTTGTGATGAGGGGCAGCTTACCAACCACTTCTATCATGTATGCTGCCACTTATGTCTACTCCCCTCGCCACCCGTGGCTACCGCGATCTCGATGTCTGGCAGCGAGCATTGGAGCTAGCGGTCGAGACCAATCGCCTCGCAGCCAGGCTCCCCGATTGCGAGAAGTACGGCTTGGCGGTGCAGGTGAGGCGCGCGGCGTTCTCAGTACCGGCCAACATCGCGGAGGGAAATAGACGAGCACATCGGCGCGAGTATATACAGCACGTCTCTATAGCGCGCGGATCGCTCGCCGAGCTCGAAACAGGCTTGGAGGTCATAGTTCGCTCCTCATACCTGCCACAGAGCGATGTGACCCCGGCGGCGGAACTTACCGATCGTGTCGGAAGGATGCTCACGCAACTCCTGGCATCCCTCAGAGCCTAGCTGGACCGGAAGGACGACTCCCGACTCCCGACTCCCGACTCCCGATTATTTCCTGGGCTCCAAGATGTCCTCTATCTCGGCGCGCGCATACTCGAGGTGCGCGCGTGTGGTGCGATCCGATGCACGCGCCAGCGCGGAACGGAGCGAGGAGTCCAGCTCGCGCAACTCGCCGCGCAGCAGCGCCAGAGCGTCCGAGCTCGGACGCGGCGCCGTCGTTATCTGGGGCTCGCCATCAGCCGTGAAGATGAGACGTGGTCGCGGCGTATCGGGCGGGTTCAGCTTTGCGTCTACGAGCTCGAGATAGCTACGCTGCAGGTTCCGCCGCACCGGATCGATACGAACCGTCCCGCCGGCAAGCTCGCTCCAGATGCCGCGTCGTACGTCGCCGAGCATGTCAGCGAGCGAATAGACTGGCGCTCGATTCGCGGCCAGAGCCTCGAACTCGATCATTCGCAGCATGCGGTCATCATCAAAGAGCGCACTGAGTATCGCCTCCTGCGCGCGTCGGATGCGCTGCAGTGCGCCTTCCACTTCGATACGCCGCAGAATCTCGGCATCCAGGAAAAACTCGGGAGTGCGGAAGGCCGCCTCGTTCAGGTAGCGCACCGCTTCCGCCTGCCGGGCTCGACTAATCGGATTGAAGCGCACGCCTTCCTGCCCGCCGCGTTTCTCCTGCGATTCTGCTCCTCC
>JBHENQ010000182.1:0-5062 GCA_046261975.1 Gemmatimonadaceae bacterium
CGCTTTTCGTACCACGCACGCCCTCGAGATTTCCTCGATGTGGCGATGGTCCGTGCCGCAGCATCCACCGAGCACGTTCAGCGTCGCCAACTTTCGCCGCAGCGCGGCGTACTGCTCTCCGAGCTCCGCTGGATTCCCGTCGTCCAGCTCCACGGACTCATTGAGCTCCGCATGACTTTTCGTGGACGCGTTTGCCCGGACGCCCCGGATTCTCTGCGACCACGCCTCACCGGGAGGGGGAGCCAGCGTCGAGTCGAAATGCGTTGGATGTGCGCAGTTGATCATGTAGTAGGCAGGCCCATTTCCGGTGGATTCATCCGTACGAGTGATGGCGTCCTTCAGCGTCTCACCCGTTGGCAACCTGCCGTCGGTCTCGACGGTGAATGAGATGGCGACTGGCATGCCGGCGGCCCTGGCTGCACGGGTAATGCCGATTGCTTCCTCCACGTAGGTCATCGTGATCGCTGCCACCATGTCCGCTTCCGTCTGCCTGAAGGTCCGAATCTGGACCTCGTGATACCGCTCGGCATCGTCGGCAGACATGGTGCTGGAAGGACTGTAACCGTCGCCGCGCGGCCCGACGCAACCGCTTATCACCATCTTCGACTCCGCGGTCTCGTACTCGTTTCGAATCTCTTCGAGGAGAGCGATTGACTTGCGATTCAGTTCCGCCAGCTCTTCTCGGGAATACCCGAGCTTGATGCCCCAGTCCGAGCTTGCGCGCCACGTGGCACTCTCGAGAATGAACCCCACACGGTGTTCGCGGGCAATGGCAGCATAGGTACGGTAGTACTTTCGGAGAGATTCGTAACCGCTGACGTCGCTCAGCAGACCGAAGGCAGCGAAGTCTGGCAGCTCGATGCCTTCGAGAAAGATGAGTGTTGTTTCGAGCCCTCCGTCTGTGAGGAACAGATCGCCCGATAACTGAGGGAGATTGTTTCTGTACTTTGCCATTCGCTAGCGAGGCGAGGATGACGCCGGCATAACGCGGAGTACTTTCCCGTCGCTGCTGTCTGTCAACAGGTAGATCAGGCCGTCCGGACCCTGTTGCACGTCGCGAATGCGCTCTCTCAGATCGCCAAGGTAGCGCTCTTCTCGCGCAACGCGACCATTCTCGAGCACCAGTCGCACAAGCCCACGCGGTACCATCGCGCCGATGAGAACGCTCCCGCGCCAGCCTGGGTACTGATCACCCGTGTAGAAAGCCATGCCGGAGGGAGCGATCACCGGGTCCCAGTAGTAAACCGGCTGCTCCATCCCTGCCCTGGCTGTCCCTTCCCCGATCCGTACGCCCGAGTAGTCGACACCGTACGTGATCACGGGCCAGCCGTAATTCTTCCCGGCCTGCGGGTTGTTCAATTCGTCGCCGCCGCGTGCCCCGTGCTCGACGGTCCACAGTTGCCCCGTCTCGGGATGCAGTGCAGCAGCCTGAGCGTTGCGATGCCCGTAGGACCATATCTCGGACTGAACACCGTCGCGACCGATGAAGGGATTGTCGCGCGGCACCGCTCCGTCGGGATTGATTCGCATGATCTTCCCCAGTCCCGAGCTCAGGTCCTGAGCGCGGTCGCGATAATCCATGCGGTCGCCCTGCGTTACGAACAACATGCCGTCTCGCGTAAAGACGAGACGAGATCCGTAGTGTCCGCCGCCGCGCACCTTGGGACGCTGCCGGTAGATCACTTGCACGTTCTCGAGCCGTCCGTCACCAAGGCGTCCGCGCGCGACGGCGGTGCCGGCTATGCCTTCTTGTTGTTCCGCATAGGAAAGGTAGACAAGCCTATTGTCAGCGAAGCGCGGATCGAGCGCGACGTCGAGCAGCCCACCCTGGCCTCGCGCGTAAACCTCCGGCACGCCAGCAAGCGGCTCCGAGATTTTTCCGTCGGCGCTCACGATGCGCAGCCGGCCCGGGCGCTCTGTGACAAGCATGCGTCCGTCCGGCAGAAAAGCGAAGCCCCACGGATGTTCGAGCCCGCGAGCGACGGTCTCGGCGCGAACGACACCCTCGGTCCAATCCGGCGTCGGTGATCGCGGCGCCGAACCCTGAGCAGGCACTTGCACCGGCTTGCACGCCAGCACACTGGTTGCGACCAATATCTTGAACGTTACACGCAACATCTCAGCTCCTCCAGAAAAACGATGAGACGAACGCAGGGCGATCTGACTCCTGGTCAGACAGTGACGCTTTGAGCGTCAATATGTTGGCCTGCGCTCCAGGCTGGCCAGCCAGTGATCCCTACTGCCCAATGTTCGACACCGGCCGGAGCCGGCACGTTGTTGATCATCAATGCGGAGCGGGTGGCGCGGTCTACAGTCCCTCGCGCCCCACACGAATTGACTCCCGCTCACGCGCCGAGAGCGCGTCAGGCGTTCGATTTCTCGCCTCGATTGCAGCCAGCGCATTCGGCTCCACCAGAAGCTTTGTCATGAAGCGCGTTCCCTCGGAGACACGCTCCATCTCTAGAGCTACCGTATCCACCGCCTGCTCGAGTCGCTCAAGGCGCTGCGAAGTATCCGCCGGCGGCGTCGGCTGAACGGGCGCCGTGGCCCTCTTCCAGAGGAACCTGGCAAAGGCGAGGGCGATCGGAAACAGCACCAGTACGACGAAGACGATCGAGATACCGGTAACCTGGTCCGTACTTAGCCCCCTGAACCCGTCGGCTGGCGGGGAGGTGGTGGCGACCAATCCGGCGGCTGACGACGTGAGCTCCCGTCCCGTCTCGGCGATGTCCTGCTCGAGCTGCACGATACGGTTGTCGAGCACCGCGATGCGCTGCTCCAGCCCGGAACGGGCCGCTCCGTCCGCCGTTCGCAATTCCTGAGCAATCTCTTCACGCCTTGACGCCGCTGATGTAAGCTGATTCGAGAGCTCTTCCCGCCGCTCGCGGATCGCCGCGATGTCCCGACTGGTGAGCGGGCGGCCCGGGAGTTGGCTGACGTCGACTACAACCGGAGCTGCGGGGTCTGGCGGCGGAGAAGGACGCTGTGTTGTGGTCCGGGTTTGCATTTGACTCTCCCTACGACGAACGAAGGTATCCGGGTTTCAACAGGGCACTGCGTACTGCGCACCTGCTTCGCACTGCGCAGAGATTGCGCATTGCGCACCGAGCACACAAGGCTGCGCAGGAATCACTAACGGCAAGCAGGCCTTTCAGTGCTCCTTACGCAGCCCTGTGTGCGAACTGCGGAGTGCGAAGTCACTGCGCAGTGCGAAGCAGGTACGCATTACGCAGCCATGCAATTCCGCCCTACGTTGCCACCATCTGAGCGTCCCACGCTCGCCACTGTTCTCGCAGTCTGGCGAAAACTTCCGGGAGCTTTGCCTTGAGATTCACCTTCTCGCCGGGGTCGGAGGTGACGTCGAAAAGATACTCCTGGTCGCCGACACGCAGATACTTCCACTTGCCTCGCCGCGTTGCGGCGTGCGGTGTCTGGTCCGGGTACGGCTGGCGCCAGAAGAGCTGACGGTCTACAGGCGTCCGCTTCCTGCGCGCGAATGGCGTGAGATCGATTCCGTCTAGCGGATAACCCGGATCGGGCGACGCGCCCGCGGCTGCGAGCAGCGTCGCTGCCCAGTCCATGCTGATTGTGAGCTGAGTGGCCGTGCCTCCGCGTGGCAGTCGCGCCGGCCATCGCATGATCAGCGGAACGCGAATGCCGCCTTCCCACAGCGTGAACTTTCCGTTCGACCACGGCGCGTTGAGGGAGTAACGCTCGCCACCATTGTCGCTCGTGAAGATCACGAGTGTATCGCGCTCGAGCTTGGCGCGCCTCAGTGCAGACAGTACCCGCCCCACGCCCGCATCCAGGCTCCGCACCATCTCAGCGAACACTTGCTTCGATCCACCCTCGGAGAAAGGGTGGCGCGGTTCCGCACCGTGTTTGTCTGCCGGTCCCTCCCACGGCCAGTGCGGCGCCGTGTAGTGCAGACTCAGATAGAACGGCCTCTCGTGCTTTCGGTTCACCAACTCGACCGCCCGTTCAGTGAGCAGGTCGGTGAGATATCCGATCCGCTCGGCGGGAACCTCGCCCTCCCAGAGATCTCGCTCCCCGTAGCGTGTGGTGTGCGTGAAGTAGTCCGCGCCGGCGCCGCGTATGCCGAAAAACTCGTCGAACCCGTGCCGGATTGGACCGTTCTCCGGGAGAAAGCCGAGGTGCCATTTCCCGATCAAGGAGGTGTGGTAGCTTGCATTCTTGAGAAGCGAGGCGACGGTGGGGTGCTCTGCGGGGAGTCCGAACTTCAACTTCTCCTCGCCGGGTCTGCTCCAGGGCATCGGCCGTTGGAGATCGGCGGACAGGCGTTGTGGGTATCGTCCGGTCATGAATGCCACCCTCGTGGGAGTGCAGGTGGAGGCTGCAGCATACGCATTAGTGAACCGAACCCCGTCCGCAACGAGACGGTCGATGTTGGGAGTGCGGTAATCAGGGCGACCAAAGGCGCTCAGGTCGCCATAGCCGAGATCATCGGCAAGGATGAAGAGCAGGTTCGGGCGGGTGTCGGGCGCGAAAAGCGCTTCGGGCCAGGACGCGACGCCGACCGCGCCAGCAACGACCGATGTGAGGAACTGGCGGCGATCGAGGGTGCCCATAGTGTCGGATACTCCCATCAAGTCTGCTCCACAATGGTAGCGCGTCGCTCGATTGCGCGCAGCCACATGCGGCGAATGATTGCGCTACCGGGATAGATCACGCGCCAGTACGCGGCAAATCGCCGGCGCGCGTCTGAACTGTTGGCGAAGACGCGTGTTTCAGTCGAGACGAACGATCCGCCGGCTCCGTCGGGTTGAACAGCGAAGTTCATCGCGGCCAGGGCGAACCCGGGAGGAAGGCGTTTCTGGAAGACATCCCGTGTGAGAGCACCGGTTGTGCCTGGCGGCGCCGCGACCACGGTGCCGAGCACCAGTTCCCGCGGCGGTTCGTCCGCAAGACGCACGAAGCCGGTTCGGGTTGCCACGTCGATGAGCGATTCGCGCTCTCCGGCATTGAGGATGCTCTCCGGAAGTTCCCGCCCGCCTCGGCGAATCCAGGTCAGCGTACGAAACAGGGTTATCTCGTCGGCTCT
>JBHENQ010000183.1:0-9693 GCA_046261975.1 Gemmatimonadaceae bacterium
CGCCTCGGATAAAGTTCGCTTGGCCCGGACGATTCGCTGTGCGACTGTCGGCTCCGGGACGAGGTATGCACGCGCGATCTCCTCGGTCGTCAGACCTCCGAGCAGGCGCAGCGTGAGCGCGACGCGCGCCTCGGTGGAGAGCACCGGATGACAGGATATGAACACGAGGCGCAGCAGGTCGTCGCCGATGTGATCGTCGATCGCGGTGTCGAGGTCCGGCACGGACATCTCCTGCTGCGCGTCGAGCTCGTGACCCAACTCCTCATGCTTGCGTTCGAGCAGCGTTCTCCTGCGCAGCAGGTCGATCGCGCGATGCTTCGCTGTAGCCATGAGCCAGGCACCCGGGTTGTCCGGGACGCCCGACTCCGGCCACCGCTCGAGCGCCGCGAGGAGCGCGTCCTGCGCCAGATCCTCGGCGACGCCCACGTCTCGCACGATCCGCGCGAGACCGGCGATGAGCTTGGCCGACTCAATTCTCCAGACCGCGTCGATCGCGCGCTGTGTATCGTTAGCCGTCACGGCTACCAATCAGGCCGGCTTCCTCCGCTGGTGCAAGGCCGTGGCCTTGCCGGCGGTAATCTGGATCACATAGCTTAGTATCCCGGCCTGTGGGGAGGGCGTGGTGCTGGAAGTTATGGAGTACGTGCGAACCGCGATTGCGGAACGTTACACGGTCGAGAAGGAGCTAGGCCGTGGTGGAATGGCGACGGTCTTCCTGGCGCTGGACCGCAAACACGAGCGGCACGTCGCCCTCAAGATATTGCACCCCCATGTGGCAAGCGCACTGGGCGCTGACCGGTTCCTGCGCGAGATCAAGCTGACATCGCGGCTTCAGCATCCCCACATTCTTCCGCTTCACGACTCCGGTCAGATCGGCGAGCTTCTGTACTATGTGATGCCCTACGTCGAAGGCGAGTCGCTTCGACAGATAATGGAGCGTGAAGCCGTGCTATCTGTAGACAAAGCGCTTCGCATCGGCCTCGATGTGACGAGCGCATTGGGCTACGCCCATGCACGTGGAATCATCCATCGGGACATCAAGCCCGAAAACATCCTTCTCTCCGGCGAGCATGCGGTAGTCGCCGATTTTGGCATTGCCCGGGCCGTGAGCACGGCTGGTGGCGAGAATCTTACCGATACCGGTTTCGCAGTCGGAACTGTTCGCTATATGAGTCCGGAGCAGGCAGCAGGCGAGCGCGGACTGGATGGTCGCAGCGATCTCTACAGTCTGGGATGCGTGATATATGAGATGCTTGCCGGCCGCTCTCCTCTTATTGGAGCGAACGGCCAGCTGGATTTCGCTCGGCGCTACGTGGAAAAGCCGCTGGAGCTGCGTGTAATCCGCCCCGAAGTGCCGGCGGGCGTAGAGGAAGCACTTGCGCGCGTACTCCAGCCCAACCCGGATCGGCGGTTCGCGACTGCAGATGAATTCGCTGCTGCAGTCAGGTCGGCCATCGATGCATCCCCTCAGTCCGCACGTCGTGCGTTACCTGCGTCCTTGCGTGTCATGCGAGGACGCTTGCGCCGGTGGCAAGTGCCGGCAGCGATTGCCGTGTTGGCCACGATGGTTGTGGGGGGCGCCATGGTGAGCGGAGAGTGGCGACCTTGGGAGCAGCGATCGTACGAGAACGCCGGCGAGGTAACGCAAGCGAGCGTGGTCGTAGTGCCATTTAGCGTTGTAGGTATGGAGCGATCGCTCGAGGACATGGGTGAGGACATGGCGAGTCTGCTCTCTGACCACTTCAGCGGACAGGTCGGCCCGCGTGCCATCCATGGGCGGACCGTCGCAAGTAAAGTGCGTGAGCTGGGAATACGCAAAGGTGACGATGTGTCGGTGGAGCAAGCGTACGAGATCGCGCGCCGCCTGGGCGCAACTGAGGCTATTCTCGGGAAAATCGTTAGAGTTCCAGGTGGTGTAGAGATCAGCGCGACTCGTCGTGATCTTAGCAGCGACTCAACGCTTCAAACGGCGAAAGTGACAGGTACGCTTGACGACTGGGCACTAAAGACTCACGACCTAACCGCTCAACTCCTCGCGGGCGAGGCTGGGGAGACAGGAGAACAACTGGCCAAGCTCAGCGAAAGCTCAAAGGCGTTGCTAGAATATGTTCGCGCGCGCGCTGCATCCCGCCGCGCTGAATACAGGCGCGCAGTGGGCCACTTCGAGGCTGCGCTAGAATACGATACGGCGTTTGCCATGGCGGCGATGGGTCTCGCGTACGCGGCCAGCTTTATTCCCGACAGAACGCGGTGGCACGCCGCAGTATCGAAGGCATGGGCCCACGCCGACCGGCTCAGCGAGCGCGATCGGCGGTACTTGATCGCGCGCGCGGGACCGCAGTGGCCGAATCGCTCCCTTCTAGGTGAGCGGATTGCCGCCTGGAGCCAAGCGGTGGCCGTCAATCCAGACCGGCTCGAGGCGCTCTATGAGTGGGGCGACGAACTGTTCCATCGAGGATCAGTGATCGCGGGCGATACGGTGCTGGTGCTGGCGCGTGACCTCTTTCGGCGTGCCATCCAGCTCGACTCCCTGTATCTGGCGCCGTTGGCTCACCTTCTGGAGCTGGAAATACGAACCGGCGATACAGCTGCCGTACGATCTCTTGACAAGCTGTATTCCGTTCGTGACTCGACGACCGTAAGTGCACGGTTTCTAAGGTGGCGAGTTGCCGTTGCCTTGAGGGACAACATACGTCATGCGCGCGAGCGCGGCCAACTCGACAGAGCGGAGACGCCGGTGCTAATCCGTATTTTGGCGGCCGCGCAGCTCGACGGCGTCGCGATGGCTGATGCCGAGTCCGTCGCAACTCTACTGCGCTCCAGGGCGAGACTCGGAGACCGGCCGTCTGAAATCCATCTCCAACTATACTACTTCGCGCTGAACCGAGGACGTCCGCTCGAGGCTGCAGCCGAGTTGAAGGCGCTGCAAACGCCGCGGGAGCTATTGAATGCGCAGGCCGTTGTGGATCAGGTCTATTGGGATGGTGACAGCGCGATTGCCACTGCGAGAGTGCGCCATCTAGCGCGCTTTCTCAATTCGGGCTTCGATACCATTAAGAGTAGGATCGGCGAGCAGTACTCCGCCCTGTGCAACGTCACACAATGGCAGCTAGCTCACAACCAAACGTCAGCTGCGCGACCGGTTGTAAAGCGCCTCCAGAGTATCTTGGAGAACCAAGACTATGATCCCGAGATCAGAGGTGACATGGCGGTGTGCGCCGCGTTGCTTGAGGCGCGACTCGCGCGTGCGAAGATCGCCTCCTCCCGAGCTGCTATTGATCGACTCGACTCTCTAAAGACGTTGGGTGGTTACGAGTTGCTCGCCCAAGCCAATTTCACTATCGCACGGCTGCGCGAGGCCAGAGGTGATATCGCAGGCGCACTTACGGCTGTCCGGCAGAGACCATACCACCAGGACGCAATAATGTATCTCTCAACCTATCTGCGCGAGGAAGCGCGACTGGCAGCGGCGGCGGGAGACACGGCAATTGCCCGACGCGCCTTTCAACACTACGCGACCCTGAGGGCCGATCCTGAGCCGTCGGTTCTGGCCAGAGACGTTGCCTTCCGCGCCGAGCTTGAAGGGCGACTGAGAACCGCGCCGGCTTCTGGGCGCCAGCAGGCGACCGCCTCGCGATCAGTACAGCGGTAAAACCTGAAGTTCAAAGCGGAAACATCTGTCGACCGAGCGCAACACTTTGTCAGTGATGCGCTACGTTGCCCTCCCCCGATAAGATTATTTGCCAATAGGCTTAAGTACTGGTGAAGGCTGCGCATAGGTGCGAGGCAGACAATCGTCAAGCCGGGCCCGCATAATGCTTTTTGCCGGATCGCCTGCCAGTATCGCCGTCTAGTTGCTCGCTGCAGCAAGGTTGCACCAAACCGCCCAACTCAAAGAGGTTTTTCCATGCCTAGGAAGATCGCGCCAGTCACGACCGGTGAGTCAGAGTCCAACGGCTCCAAGGCCTCGCAACCGAAGTTCGAACCTCCGAAGATCAGCGAATTCGGGGCGCTAACCGAGGTCACATTAGCAGTGCTGTCGTGAGCCTGGCGTCGCCCGCACTCGAACCGCGGGTTGACGACATTCGCAAACTATCTCCAGACCGATCGAGGAAGAAGGTGCCGGCCTGCGAAGGCAAAGGCGCACATGTTCGGCCTTTGGTTGGTTCCGTCAGCCTTCAGGTAATGGGGCAGGCCACAGTTCGTAATCGCGTGCTCAGCTTCATTCCCGAGGCGAGCGGATTGTCGCAGCCCTCGAATTCGTATCTTGCCCTGAGCGTGCATCGGAACACAGAAGGCTCCAGCGGCGCCTTCTTGCTCGAGGTTCCACCGGCCCGGCTCGGACGCGGTAGCGAGAAAGAGCTAATAGTCACCGCTCCCGGGTTGCGCTTCGTTCTGCGTCATGGTGAGATCCAAGCAGGTGTGTGCGGAGATACGCCTGATGCTGCCCTGCGGTCAGCGCTCGATATAGCGTGGCCGCTTTCCCTGTCGCCGTATGGCCAGTATCGCCTGCATTGCGGAGCAGTTCAGGATACTAACGGTTCGGGTTGGCTGCTTATCGGTGATTCATGCACCGGCAAGTCCACGAGCACTATGGCCCTCGTAGCCTCAGGCTGGGGATACGCATCAGACGATGCCGCATACATCGTGCAAGACGGTGAGAGCATCATCGCGCATGGTTGGTGGGAGCACGTAAAGCTCACCGCAGCTTCGGCTGCCAGTCTGGGACTTTCCCGGATTGGGAGTTTGGCAGACTCAAAGTGCGCCCCAATTCTTCCTGACGACATGTCCTCACGTCGGCTAAGCAAGCTGTCGGTGAACGGCCTTCTGTTCCCAGAGTTTGGTGCCCGAAGCGCTCTTGAGCCGCTACGTGCGCCGGACGCGCTCGTTAGACTGGTCCGAGCCTCTCCCTGGCTATTCTGCCAGTCGGAGCTTGCGGCGCAATATCTGGCATGCCTTCGCGCCGTGGCCATGCTCCCCGCTGCGCGATTGATTCTTGGTCCGGAACTTCTGCATGCGCCACAGAAGCTTGCTGAGCTTGTGTTGAACAGCCAACGAACGATCGCATGACACGATATCAGCGCCACTCGTCCACGCTGTCCACCGAGCTGGGTGACGAAGTAATCGCGCTGCAGTTGGACACGCAGTTTTATTACAGCCTCAACTCGAGTGCGGCGTGCGTATGGCGCGCTCTCGGGGATGGCGTCGATGAGGAGGAAGCCACACGGGCACTCGCTGATCACTTCGGTCTAGAGGAAGACGCAGCGCGACCCCACGTTACAACCCTTCTGGCAGAGCTCCTCCGGCTGCGGTTAGCCGAACCCACCGCCTGACTTTGCTGCGTGCTCTGATTCTCGATACGCTGTCGCGCGCGCCCAACTCGCAGATGGTCGGCGAACGCTGGGCTGCGCTGCGAACGCCACCGCGCACTTTCGCGCGTCTCCTGGCAACTGAGAAGTGTGCGTCCGATCTGCTGATCCGGATTGAATCACTGGGGTTACAGAGCCGTCTCCCACCTCGGCTGCGCGAGACGCTGACGGACAGCGCGCGGCGTGAAACGGCGCGCATGCTTGCCTTGAAGGCACGATTGCTACTCCTGGAGCGTGAGTTCGTGTCGCGCAACATACAGATAACGCTGTTAAAGGGCGCGGCCTACGTGAAACTGGGTTTGCGAAGGCAGCGCGCCTGCAGCGACATCGACATTCTCGTCGCTGCGGAAGATCGAGATGGAGCGACCGCCGCAGTGACCGCACTCGGTTTTCGTCCGGCCGTGACGCAACTCTGGGCCGATGCACACCAATTGCCGGCCTTCCATAGCTCGGACGGTATGACCATCGACGTTCATACGCGCGCGCTCTATAGGCCAGGCCGATTGAACGATGAACGTTGGGCTACTCAGGAGGTCGCCGCAGGGGTTGCGGTGCTTGCTCCCACCGATTGGTGCTGGCATACTCTGGCCCACGACGCCTTTCATCACGTGTCATCTGGCAGCGCTCGCAGCGCGCTCGACGTTGCTTGCCTGATCGAGACGTTCGACACCCAGATCGATTGGCGTGTGATCGCGGCGCGTGCTGCAAGCTGGCCCGACCGGGTCGAACCCCTCATTCGCAGTGTGCGCCGTCTCGGATATGCCGTTCCATTTCGTGTCTCTCCAAGCGCCCATCTGGCGAGCATCTGCGCGCAGGCTGGCAGAGAGTATGCCGCGCGAGTTGCTGCGAGCGACGATCTCTTCGTCTACGCCGCGGGGAAGATCGGGGGCCTCTTACTTGGGTCGAGTGCCGGTTGGGTCGATATGCGCCGCGGTCCGTTGCTCGAGCCGGGGACCGATCCTGTCACTTCCATGCTGCGCGATGCGGGGCGTCTAACACGCATAATGCTCGGACGCCGAGTTGCTCTTGTGTGACCGGGGCACGCCAGTAATGTCGCTTCAAGCGCGGCCCTCGCCCGCGAGCAGCACGCCGGCTTTCGCCAGCTCGTCGGTGTACTTCCCCATCTCCGTCAGGAGTTTCTCATCGGGAAGAACGCCCGCTTCGGAGCTTTCGTTGGCCCTGACCAGCACCATGAATCGCATCGTCGTGTCTCCTTCTCGTTTCGGATTGGGAGCCTGGCTTCCGAGTGGGTCTCGACCAGCTTGACCTGGGCTCTACTTACACGTCGCACGACGGTCCGCCAGTTCGACATGTAGAACGATCTTTTTCTGGCGAGCTGCTAAATGCCCGAAGTCACTCCACCACTTCGAAACGCGCCTCGAGCACATCAGCCGAGCTCGTGCCCATGTATACCGTGAACCACCCTGGCTCCACGATCCGCTTCATCTCCGGCCCCCAAAACTCGAAGTCATCGCGATCGAGAGTGAACGTCACCGTGCGCCGCTCTCCGGGAGCGAGCGTGATGCGGCGGAAGCCGCGGAGCGCCTTGACCGGACGGGTGAGGGTGGCAACGTCGTCGCGCAGGTAGAGCTGGACCACCTCGTCGCCAGCACGCGAGCCGGTGTTCGTGACATCGACGCTCACAACGATCGAGTCGGCGGCGCGGATGCGTGGTGCGCTCAGCCGGAGACGGTCGTACGCGAACGTGGTGTAGCTGAGCCCGTGCCCGAACGGAAACAGCGGCGTCCAGTGTACGTCGATGTACTTGGAGGTGTAGCGGTCTTCCTTGCTGGGCGGCCGTCCGGTGTTCTTGTGGTTATAGAAGATCGGTACCTGGCCTACCGTGCGCGGCACGGTCACCGGAAGCTTGCCGCTGGGACTGTGGTCGCCGAAGAGCACGTCCGCGATAGCTGGCCCCGCTTGCACCCCGGGATACCACGCCTCGATGATGGCGGGGATGCTGTCCGCGAGCCATCGGACGGATAGCGGCCGTCCGTTCATCAGCACAACGACTGTCGGTTTGCCGGTCGCGCGTATCCGCTGCGCAAGTCGCTCCTGAACGCCCGGCAGATCGAGCGAGGTGCGATTGCGCGCCTCCGCGCTCATGTCCGGGTGTTCCCCCAGTAGTAGTATCGCCGCATCGGCCTGCCGTGCAATGCGGACCGCCTCGGCGAACCCGCTCGTATCCGCCCCATCGTAGCTCGCGCCCTTCGCGTGCAATACGCGCGTACGAGGCGACACGGCCTGCCGGATACCGGCCAGTATCGTCACGACATCCTCGGCGCGGCCGAGGGCCGACCAATTGCCCAGCATCGTCTGTGCGTCGTCCGCGAGTGGCCCGATCACGGCGATCGTCCCCAGATCCTTCCGCAACGGAAGTGCGCCGCCCGCGTTCTTGAGCAGGACGAACGACTTTCGGGCGAGGGCCCGCGCTTCGGCGAGATGCGCCGGCGTCAGGGTGCGAGCGCGCTGCCGCTCCGGATCGTTGTAGCGGTACGGATCGTCGAACAGCCCAAGCTTGTACTTCGCGCGCAGGACCCTGCGAACTGCCTCGTCGACAAGTGCCTCGGAGAGCGTGCCATCGCGCACGAGTGAAGGCAGCTTCAGCAAGTAGATCCGGCTGACCATGTCGACATCGACGCCGGCACGCAGCGCGAGGGCGCCCGCCGCGGCGCTGTCGGCCGCGACGCCGTGCCGGATCATCTCCATGACGCCTGTGTAATCACTCACCAGCACGCCGTCGAATCCCCACTCACCCCGCAGGACATCGCGGATCAGGTGTCGGTGGGCGTGCATGGGTACGCCGGAGATCTCGTTGAAGGCGGCCATCACCGACTGTGCTCCTGCCTTGACCGCCGCTTCGAAGGGTGGCAAGTAGATCTCGCGCAGGGTGTGCTCGGAGACGTCGGCGGGGTTGTAGTCGCGCCCCGCCAAAGCACCTCCATACGCGGCGAAGTGCTTTGCAGTAGAAAGCATGGTGTTGTCCGCGGCGAGGTCGCTCCCCTGAAAACCGCGCACGCGGGCGGCGGCCATCAACGAGCCGAGGTAGGGATCCTCTCCAGAGCCCTCGACGATGCGACCCCACCGCGCATCGCGCGCGATGTCCACCATCGGCGCATACGTCCAGGTTACCCCGTCCGCAGTCGCCTCCGTGGCGGCGATGCGCGCGGCACGCTCCACGGCATCGACGTCCCAGCTCGCGGCCTCTCCCAGCGGCACGGGGAAGATCGTGCGGTATCCATGAATGACGTCGTGCGCGAAGAGCAACGGGATCTTGAGCCGGCTCTCCTCGACCGCCACACGCTGCAGCGTTCTCGTGTGCGCGGCGCCGGTGACGCTGAGAAAGGAGCCGATATTGCCGGCGCGGATCTCATCATCGGTGCCGGCGCGGGCAGCCGGGCCGGTAGTCGGGCCTGGGCCGCCAGGTTGATTGAGCTGGCCCAGCTTCTCCTCGATGGTCATGAGCGCGAGGATGGAATCCACCATCCGATCCATGCGGGACGTGTCGGCACGCGGCGCGGCCGGAATCCTCGTCGGCGCCGCCGTGGCGCGCGCCGGCGCTGGCGGCGGCGGCTCGGGCGTACCGCGACACCCGCCGACCACGATGACGAGTGTCATGCACACGAGACGACCAGACGTTAGGCTCATGGCGATCAACCTACTCGCGCACGCTGGCCGCGGGAAGCTTTTCAAACGACCAGAATCCTCCAGCGAACATGGCCGCGATTTTTCCGGTGGAGTCTGTTCTGAACGCGATGTATCCGGTTCCGTCCTGCCGGACGAAGAGCAGCGGTTCCACCTCGATCCACCGCCGGTTCGAGAAAAAGAGCGCGTTGTCGCGAACCGAGATCTCGAGTCGCGCGTTGCCATATCCTTGAGGTGAACGACGCGGCCATCCTTCACGAACGCAAGGTGAGAATCGCGAGCCCGGATTATTGAGTAGTGAGTCAGTTTGGAAGCGGAAGGTCAACCAAGAACGACGCAGACGCGAGACGCCAAGTATAGACCTCAGGGTCGAGGATGAAACCAACACTTTGGCCTGTTTGCTGTCCTTTGACTGAGAAGCCAGATGACGACGGAGACCATAGAGCATTTTTCTGACTTCGACGACTTGACTGATAAGAGTCAAAGAATCCGGCTGCGACCCGGTGCGCGTCCAGAGCCATTGCATGTGCCCTTCTGTCAGACCAGGAGTTTCTTGAAGTCGCCCATGCCACACGATGGAGTGAAGCTCCCTCTCGCAACTAACCATCCTATGGCGCGGATGTTCTGAATCAAGCGGGCTCGTGTAGCGCCGAGTGCCTCATTCTCGCAACTCGCAGAC
>JBHENQ010000184.1:0-15212 GCA_046261975.1 Gemmatimonadaceae bacterium
CTCGAGCTGGTCGGTGAACTGGACGGGCGTGGACACCATGTTCACGAGGATCTTCCCCGACTCGACCAAGATCCGCTTCAACAACCTGGGGCGCATGCGGAGCGTTACGGACCGCTTCGGGAACCAGACCATGTTCGAGTATGATGGGTCCGCGCGGCTCTTGAAGGTCTACGATCCCTTCAGGCTCTCCGGCGCAGGCCCGGGCAAGGCCTACATCCGGCTTCATTACAAGAGCTCAGGCTACGGACTGGATTCCATAATAGGCCCAGGAGCCACAGGGACGGAGACCGGTGGAAGCGTGAGCCGAGTGACGGTGGGCTCCGACTCGCTGTTGACGGCTTTCATCGATCCGGACGGCGACTCCACCACCTTCGGCTACACCGGCAAGCGCATGACCAGTGTCCGCGACCGGCGCGGGAGCACGACGACCTACCATCTAAACGCCCTGTCGTCGAAGGTGGACTCGGTCTCGCTGCCTCAGGTGGCGATCGATGCCGGCAATGGAAGTACCACGAACCAGACCATCGTGCTCAAGTACCGCGCGTGGCAGCACGCCGGAGTGCCGACTACTTCCACGTACAGCGCTCTCGCGGCGCCGATCTCGCCCGACAGCATGACCGGGCGGCTGATCGACGGCGGCGGCGACACCACGACCTTCAATCCCGACCGCTGGGGTCAGCCCCTCTGGAGCAGGAACGCGTTAGCCCAGGTGACGACGATCTACCGCACGCAGACGTCCAGGCCCGAGCCCGACAGCATCAAGTCTCACACGGGCTCGGTGGAGCGCTTCGCCTACACCGGTGCCTTCCTTACAGCCTACACCAACGCCACAGGCACGGTCACGAATTATCGCTATGGCAGCTACGGGCAGCTGGATAGCACCTACGGTTCCTCTCAGCCAACCACGCGCTATTTCCGAGACAACACCAAGGGCGGCCGAGTGGATTCGGTTCGCGCGACGACCAATGCGACCAAGAAGACGCGCTACTACTACAACGCGACCTACAAGGATCGCCCGGATTCCACCAAGGACCCTGAAGGACACAGGACAACCTTCCGCTACGATGCGATCTTCGGGAATCTGGACTCCACGCTAGCACCTGGAGGTAGCTATACCAAACTCATCTTCGACCGCTTCGGCCGGGATTCCGTTGTCAGATCGACTTCCCGAGTCGCACGTGGCATCGCGTACGACGCTGTGGGGCGCGTTCGTAAGCGCTGGCTTGGCACAGACACGACGAGCGCGGTCACGTACACGTACGACCAGTTGTTCAGAACCAGAGTGAAGGACCGGAAGGGCCAGGTCTACAAGTTCGAGTTCAACGCTTTGGGCTGGTTGACCAGGGAGTACGACAGCTTCGATACCACGAAATCGATTCAGTACCGCTACAACAAGGACGGCCTCTCCACGAGCCGGACCACGCGGCGCGGCCACCGAGTAGACCAGACTTTCGACCAGCTCCACCGGATTGTCTCCAAGCGAGACACGGCTTCACTCCTGGACTCCCTGGGTTATTCCACCGACGGCCGAAAAGTCGCCTCCTGGAACTCAGTTTCTCGAGACTCTGTCTTCCTGGCTCAAAGCGGCTGGACGGATTCCGTCGTAACACGAATTGCCAGCAAGCGATTCCGCGTCAAATACCGGCCCGATGCGCTCCTGAGGCTCGACACCATGGACGTGGCCAACGACGCCGGGATCACTTTCGCCACGAGGCGCTACGTCTACAACTCGGCCAACGCGATGCTCGACAGGGTCAAGATCGGCTCCGATAGCGTGGTCTTCTCCTACAACGCCGATTTCCTTCGCACCAACACGAACTACGTCCCCGAGCACACGAACCCGGTAGTCTACACCTCGCAGCACAGGTACTTCACCGACACGCTCAAGAACTCATCCGGGCAGCAAGTGTTCTGGCGGGGCGTGGGCTATGACACTCTGGGCCGCGTGAACCAGTATCTCTCGGACGACGCAACCAACACGCCGCACCGGCGCTTTGCCTACGACAGCCTGGGGCAGCTGAGCCAGGATGAGAAGTTCACGCCGAACTTCCCGTGCCCGACCGACACCATCTACGGCCACAAGTGCACGGGCACCGCGGTCAGCACGGTCAACTTCAGGTATGACGCAGCTGGCAACGACACGACGACTGCATTCGGAGCGACCTTCTCCACATCAGGTAACCGGATGTTGACCCGTGGGTCGGTCACGTACTCCTACGACGCCGACGGACATCGAACCGTGGTGAAGAAGAGCTCGACTGACTCGACCGTCTACTACTGGAGCCCGGACGGCGTGTTGGAGAAGGTGGTGAGCGCGGCAACGACGCTCGAATACAGTTATAACGCCGCCGGAGAGCTGGTGCGGCGGAAGAAGAACGGCTCCGTCGACCGGATATTCCTCTGGGCAAATGGGCATCTCTTGGCCGAACTCAACGGGACGGCAACCAACCGGATTGCGGAGTACGTCTACTATCCGGGCATGGATGCTCCGCTCGCCGTCGTTTCAGGCCCCACGACGATCACTGGCACTCGTTACTTCCAGCAGGACGCGCTGGGGAACGTGACCGCAGTTCTAGGCGATCTGCCAAAGAGCGGCGCAACAGCCTACCAGAAGCTCTCCTACGATGCTTGGGGCAAGGTGGAACAGACGACCGGCGGGCTATTCGCTTCCGATACCAACCGCCTCAGATGGAAAGGCCTCGTCTGGGAGGGAGACTCGACCCAGCTCTACTACATGCGCGCCAGGTGGTACGACCCCACGCAGCGCCGCTTCGTGAGCGAGGACCCGATCGGGCTCGCGGGTGGCATCAACATGTATGTGTTTGGCGGGAACGAGCCGCTGAATTCCAGCGACCCGTTGGGGCTAACCGGAGATGTAGCGGGCAACTGCAGGGACAACTGTCAAGTTCGTAATCCGCAGTATGCCAGCGGAGGCGGCTTCGACGACTGGTGCATCAACACCTGTGTCAGCGGATCACCGGAAGCTGATCGGAATTTCGAGTCCATGCGTCGCCTCCGCGAAGCCCAGACACAAGACGAGGCTGATCAACAGCAAGGACAGCCGATGCTTGCACAAACTGGCAGCTCCGCAAACCCAAGGTATCGCGGTCTGATGGTGAACTCTCAACACCCGATGTATGGCCCCAATTCTCCTCCCAATAGTCTAGTGTTGAATGTCAGCTTAGACGATAAACCAGGGCAAACTGCCCTGTTGTCTCTAAGTTTTGTTCGAGTCGAGCATGCAAACGGACTATTTTACAGTCAGAAGATGACATATGTAGGAACTCTGGCATTCAGCGCTGGCGTTCTGCGGGCGCGGGCGGAGATTTATGTCAGCAAGAATGGTCAGACATGGTGGGGAGTAGTGACAGCAATGCCGCAAGCGCGTCAGCCGGTCCGGTAATGCCGGGGCGGGATCATGCCGAACTCGCACAGGCGCACTATCCCGCTAACCACTCTCTTCGGTCGCCACCACTGAGTAGCTGAACGAAATCCAGTGGGTTAACATACAGGTTCGCGCCCGGCCGAGTCCAAATGCGAGGCCAGGCAGTCTCACTGGCCGACGCGCGCCACCTGTCCCTGCGTGGCGACTGACTAGTTGTCCGACAAACGTTGCATTACGAGGCTCGAGTGAACGAAATACGTCTCCAAACATCAAACCTAGCATTGGTGGCGCTGCGTGCCAGCTTCCCACCTCAGCATGTTAGCGGTTGCTATATGATCAACGGAGGTGACCGCTTAGCGTTTCACGAAGCTGCTGAGGTAATTTCACATCTTCCAAGACCGCTCACATGCAATGCGACCTTGGAGCAAGGGGTTATCCACATAAATTGGCGTGCTCTCACCATGTCAGAGCTAGACGCCCATCGCCAACAGATTGAGCATTGGTCAAACTCAAAAACACGCTGGGACTTCCTCGGCGCGGGACAGGGATTGGACGTTACCGAACTCAGTGTCTACTGTCTCGGAGCGGACCAGTACGTTCTTGCGACGATCAATGAAATCGTAACCTGGGAGGAGGAATTCTTCCTGCTTCCGATCTCATATGTAATGGACCGTCCTGAGCATTTCCGGGGACGCAACGCAGAAAGAGTGTTGCAGGCGCAACAACTTGGTGCTGTAGGCTTCATAGAGTTTCTACCGCCACAGTCGCCGGAATCATTGAGAGCTGCTGTTAGAAACATTCTTAATGATCTAAGAACCGCGCCGGCGCCCGATCGTGCGAAAATCTTAGACATGCTCCAGCAGCATATGCCAGCGGATACGCGCCGGCTACTCGAAGCGGAGATAGCGAGTGATCTCGGCTCACAATGACCTTCTGGGT
Source organism: Gemmatimonadaceae bacterium (assembly GCA_046261975.1). Taxonomy (GTDB): domain Bacteria; phylum Gemmatimonadota; class Gemmatimonadetes; order Gemmatimonadales; family Gemmatimonadaceae; genus JBHENQ01. The sequence goes on from JBHENQ010000184.1 coordinate 4,325, forward strand.
GGGCTATTCTCGCACGAGCAGCTGGCCGCATTTCTTCTTGGACCGAGCAGCAACTGCAAATGGCTGCAGCGCGGCGTGCTATCTATTATGCCGAACGAGGCAAGAGGGCTTGAAGCATCATGGCCCACATCAACCCCAGCCGATAAGGGACGAACATCGGCTTATTGGACGTGAGACCAGATACTCCAACACCAAACCATCAGAAGCGAGCACGTTGCTGGCCACTAGGGTCGCGGCAGCCGAGAACTCGCCTCTTCGCGCGAAAGCCGTTCGACGGGAGCTGGCGCTTTCCCTGGCCACAGTGTCGTGTCGGCGGCAGTGGGATTGGATGCCGCACTCTGAACGACTGTCTTGTTCCCGACGTCCGCGCCCGGCCCACCGTCACGCACCCGCGAGGCCTCCGGCGAACATGCGGCTATACAGAGCGCTGCTATCGCGCCAACGATCCTAACGCGCATAGTGCTCGATTCCCGATTCCCGATTCCCGAGCCTCACAAGTACCACGGTGGAACCGCAGGCCACTGCGGCGCCATAACGATCACGAATCGCAACAACAGCCCGCCGGCCAGTACACACACCGCCCCGAGTCTAGCTCGGCGCTCAGCATCCATGATGCCCGCACGCATCCAGTGCAGAGCGAGAGGCGCCAGGAGCCCCAGCGCCACAACCCCGAGCCAGAACACAACTCCGAATCCGCCCGTGGTGATAGGCGCCGCGACGTCGCCCAGCAGCAGCAACATCGCCGCGACCAGCAATATCTCGAGTGCGATGGCCCACCGATCGGCCCGAGCAAGCTTCTCCAGGGTCACGTCCTCGTGCGGCCTCCCACGCCTCATCAGCAGGAAAATCAGGAGCGCGTACGACGTGGATGCCGCCGAGACCAGAAAGAGCGCTCCCATGAGACGGGCGTTGTGCCAGAACGGGATGCTCGTGCCCGTAACGAGCACGCCGGTGTAACCCGCAAGGAAGAATCCGAAGAAGGCGCCGATCGATCCCCACAGCACGATGAACGGACGAGGCCGCTCGCGCGCCCACGCGTCCGCCCGCACGAGCGGCCTCCACCTCACGCGCCCGGTCTCCACGAGCACACCGACGAAGGACACGAAGCTGAAGAGCCCGAACACGGTCAGTACCCACGATCCTACGGAAATCGGCGACCATACCTTGAACATCGGGAGCGGCACGTTCTTCGACTGAATCAGCATGTGCCAGAAACGAAGCGGAACCCCCAGATCCACAATTAGTAACAATCCGCAAATAATTACCAGCGGGAACGAGAGCAGGTATCCGAGCCGCATCGCGTCGTGGTCACGCTCGTCGCCCACGAACGCCAGCATGGTCGCGATGAAATACGAGCCGGCCGCAAGACCTCCGAGAAAGAAATAGAGGATCACGTACCATCCCCAGTGAGGAGCCAGAGCCACGCCCGATCCGGGATTGGCCGCGAGCTGCGCCAGCACCTCTTCCCCGATCATGCCGGCGGGGGAAGAGGCGGCAGCGTATCCTCAGGTGCCGCCGAGCGTTCCTCAGACATCTTCTCCATCCGAGCGTGCCTGAAGCTCGCGATGCCGGTGACCGCGAGCGCCGCGGCCGCCACCGCGCTCCCCGCGAAACCGGCAGCGATGTTCTTCGACGGAAGCTCGGGCCTGGCAGGCAGCCCGTATACCTCAGGCTTGTCCACGAGCAGGAAAAAGCAGTTCAGGCCGCCGACGATCTCGTCCTTCCCATATATGTAAGCGTCCACGCCCTGCGCGCGGAGGTCTGCCACTCGATCGTCGGCGATGGTCATGAGCTCATCCACGTCGCCAAAGCGAATGGAATCCGTGGGACACGCCTTCGCGCACGCGGGCTCGAGCCCATGCTGCAAGCGATCGTAGCAGAGCGTGCATTTGTGCGCCTTGCCGTCATCGCCGACATCCACCACCCCGAACGGACACGCCGATATGCACGCCCGGCATCCGTTGCATACATCCTGCTGAATGAACACCGAATCGAATTCGGTTCGGATGATCGCGCCCGTGGGACACACCTCGAGACATCCCGCCTGCACGCAATGCTTGCACACGTCGGACATCATGAGCCACCGCGAGCCGTCCAGAAATCCGTTCTGGTGCCGGTCCTCTGGGAACTGCTCGATGAACCGCACGTGCCGCCAGTCGAGCGCACCGAGCTTTCCGGTGTTGTCGTACGAATCGCCCGTGAGCTCCAGACGCCCGCCCGCCACCGCCGGCAGCTCGTTCCACTCGTGGCACGCCACCTGGCAGGCCTTGCAGCCAATGCAGATGGTGGTGTCGGTGAAAAACCCTTTAGCCATTCTAAACCCGACTGCGGGTGTAGGGTGTAGGGTGTGGGGTGTGGGGCCCTCCACCCCACACCCCACACCCGACACCCGCCTTTGCTTTACCCATGATACACCCCCTCGGGCTGGTCCATCGGCATGGCAAAAATTTCCTCGGGACTCTCCGCGCGGTTGGTGAGCTCGATTGCGAGATCCACGTTCGCTTCAGCCGCTTGGCGCTCGCGCCTGCCCACGTGTGGTAACGGGGTCGCGCGACCTTCGAGCCGAGCAGTTACTTGAGCTGCTACTCGTCCCGGTTCCACCTGGCACATGAAAGCCTTGCCCTCGTGAATCGTCACGTTGGGATCGCCCACCAGCGCCGAGAGCACGTTCACGACGTCGCCAGTGACCACGCCGCGATATCCCCAGTGCCACGGCATCCCCACCTGATGTACCAGGCGACCGTTAACCTGGAACGGCCGCAGTCGCCGCGTCACCAGCGCCTTGCACTCTATCGCGCCCCGCGGAGTGGACACGGTCACCCACCCCGTGTTCTGAATATTCCGCTCGCGCGCGAGCTCCGGCGACATCTCGATGAACAGCTCGGGCATCAGCGCCGCAAGCCACGGCACCCAACGACTCATCACTCCTGTGAGATGATGCTCCGTCAACCTGTACGTCGTGATCACCAGAGGAAAGTTCGGGTCGCCCGGATCGATGTACTTGTTTCCCACAACATTGAATGTCTTCGTCACCGGATTCCGCCGAATGGGATACAAAGCGTTGTCCGTCGGTCCTTCCCACGGCTCGTAGTGCGTGGGAAGCGGACCATCCACCAAACCACTCGGCGCGAAGAGCCACGCCTTCCCATCGGGCTTCATGATGAAGGGCGCGTCGCCGTCGTGCGCTTCCACGCCGCCCTTGGACCACACCCCCTTGTACGACGGCGCCTTGGTCGCCGGAAAGTCGGGCACGTCGTAGCCTACCCACTTACCCTTCCCACCTTTTCCATCATCGGCTCCTGCGTCCCACCACACGTACTTCTTGCGCTCGGACCACGGCTTGCCCTCGGGGTCCGCGCTCGCGCGATTGTACAGAATTCGCCGATTGGCGGGCCACGCGAAACCCCAGCCGAGCGATACATAGTCATCCGGCGTCCGCGCCGCGGCCTTGTTCACACCTTCGGCGGGATAGATGCCTGTATAAATCCAGGCACCCGAAGCAGTGGACCCGTCGTCCTTGAGATCCACGAACGATTTCAGCGGTACGCGGTCCGTCGTCGTGTAACCGTTGATCTCCCTGAGGAAATCCAGCGCGCGCGGCTCGCGCATGGCGCCTTCCTCTGCGTAGTCCCACGTGAGCGCGAGGAAAGCCGCGTCGTTGGCGTTGGTGGATCCGGCATAGCGCTGTTTGATTCGCCTGGCGAGATGATGCGTGAACCAGAGATCGCTTCGGCACTCGCCCGGAGGATCGAGCCCCTTCTCGTGCCACTGCACCAGACGCTGCGTGTTGGTGAACGAGCCATCCATTTCCGGCACGGTCGCCGCAGGCAGGAAGAAGACTTCCGTCTTGATGGCAGACGAATCGGTGACATCTGGCGCTTTCCAGAACTCTGCCGTCTCCGTCATGAAAATGTCGCGCACTACCAACCAGTCCAGCTTCGCGAGACCCGCTCGCTGGTACACGGCGTTCTGGCCGCCCACCGCCGGATTCTGTCCGATGGCCATGAAGCCTTTGATGACGCCATCGTGCATGGCCTTGAACATCGGCAAGTGCGAATGGTCGCCCACGTTTTTGGGAAGAAACTCGTAGCCCCAGTCGTTCTGAGCTGTCGCGGAGTCGCCGTACCAGGCCTTGAGAAAGGACACCATGTACTTGCGTCCATTCGCCCACCACCCCGTGGTCGGCATCTCCTTCGCGAGATACCCGTCAAGCGTATCGTGCTGAGTTAGCTGCGCGCTCGGCGCCGGCAGATACCCGGGCAGCAGATTGTAGAGCGTCGCGATGTCGGTTGAGCCCTGGATGGTCGCGTGCCCGCGGAGAGCCATGATGCCTCCGCCCGGACGCCCCATGTTGCCCAGCAACGCCTGGACTATTCCCGCGGTACGGATGTACTGCACGCCCACCGTGTGCTGAGTCCAGCCGACGGCGTACGCGAACGCGGATGTGCGGTCGCGTCCGGAGTTCTCGGACAACGCCTCGGCAACCTTCAGGAACTGTTCCTCGCTACACCCGCAGATGCGCGAGACCATTTCTGGCGTGTAGCGCGCGTAATGCCGCTTGAGAATCTGGAACACGCATCGCGGATGCTGCAGCGTGGGATCAGTGCGCGGCGGCGTGCGTCTGAGGTCCACGCCCGTCTGACCTTCCTTCGCGGATGGCAGGTCGGCCGACTTTGGCAACTGCGGCTGTGATGCCTGCGTTCCTTCATACGCCCAGGAAACCGTGTCGTACTTTCGCTGCTCGGCGTCGTAGCCTGAGAATAGCCCTTCGAGATCCTCCGTGTCCTTGAAATCGGAGCTGATTATTGTCGAGGCGTTCGTGTAATGAAGGACGTAGTCCCTGAACCACTTGTCGCGTGCCAGGATGAAATTGACGAGCCCACCCAGGAACGCGATGTCACTTCCTGAACGAATAGGCACGTGAAGATCGGCCATCGCGCTCGTGCGCGTGAAGCGCGGGTCCACATGAAATATCTTCGCGCCGCGTTCCTTCGCCTTCATCACCCAGCGGAACCCCACCGGGTGACATTCGGCGAAGTTGGAACCCATGATGACGATGCAGTCGGCGTTCTGCAGGTCCTGCTGGAACGTCGTCGCGCCCCCTCTACCGAACGAGACCCCCAGACCGGGGACCGTGGCGGAGTGTCATATTCGAGCCTGGTTTTCTATGAAGACGCCGCCGAGTCCTCGCCAGAGCTTTGCCTGCGCGTAGTTCCACTCGTTGTCGAGCGTCGCGCCGCCGAGTGAGCCCATCCCGAGGGTGTGATTGACGACGACCTCTCGGCCGCCAACGGTCTGCGTGCGCTTGAAGGTGGAATCGCGAAGCGCCTTGACGCGATCGGCGATCATGTCCATCGCACGTTCCAGCTCGATCTCTTCCCACTCGCCGGCGCCCGGTTTCCGGTGCAGGCACTTGGTGCGGCGCTCGGGGTTGACGGTGAGCTGGAAGCTCGCCGCGCCCTTGGGACAGAGATTCCCGCGCGAGATGGGGGAATCGGGATTCCCCTCTATGTTGATGAGCTTTCCGTCCCGCACGTGCATGAGCTGCCCGCAGCCCACGGCGCAGTACGGGCAGATGGATGGTACGACTCTGGTATTCCTGATCTTCCAGTCGAGCGGAACCGTGGCAGCCCGCACCGGCTCAGGGTCCAGACCGAGGGAAACAAGCCCGCCGAGGGCGGCGCTACTTGTGACGAGGCCCGATTGCCTGAGAAACTGACGGCGCGATACCGAAGTCACGTATTGCCATCCTCCAGAAGAACACCGGATCTGCTCAGGGCGCGATAGGCAGCGAAAGGCCGGTCAGAAGAACGAAGCGGCTTGGTTTGATTTCCGAACCGTCCACGTTACCATCTTCCAGTCCTGTGGCAACATATGCGAGAAACGCGTAGAGGGAGAGGTTCTTGAATCTGCTATCCGGATCATCCTTCATCATCATGTTCCCGAGTTTGATGAAAAGATCCGCCTCGAGGACCAGCTTGTGTGTGTAGGCGGAATTGTCACTCGATCGCCCAGCACCACCGTATGCGCCCAGAATGTCGAAGTCTAATGCAAGCATATCGGTACTGAAGAGATTGAATACCGGCCCGTACACAAACGAGGGAGCATTGTTGTTAAAGTCCGAGCCTTCTGCCTTGTTGAACGGCGTCCACTGAACGATGCCAACCAGAGTCGTCCGCGGAATGGTCGTAGGAATGGCAGTTACCACACGGAACAGAAAGTCCGTTTCCGTATCGCCGTTGTTGACTTCCTGCCCATCCACTTCCGCCTTGTCGATGAAATTCGTGACAACGAAGCCTGGCTGGAAAACAAACACCGGCGACTTGAATATCCACGTGCTGCCCTGTGCCATCGCCGAACCGCTGAACGAAACCACTGCCAGAATCGCGGTAAACAACGCTACGAACCGTTTCATGACCGTTCTCCGTTTAGAATGAGTGCGACGTGAACGACCCTCCCCACGCCGAAACTGCTACTGCGACCTGCTGTTCTTCTGAAGCTCGAGCCAATGGTTGTTCCAGAAAATCATCACATCCATTAACGGCGTGTCTACATGATTCTCGTACCAGTAGAAATCACTGATCTGGGCGAGATACACGGCGGGTGCAAAGCGAAACTGTAGCGTCCCACTCTTCTTGAGCCCCTTTACTGCCGCGCTCGACACGGCGGCGCTATCCGACTCCCGCCCGTTCACTTTCGCCTCGCTGCGCACCTGTTCCGCGGCTGCGCCGGCGACAAACCCCGTGAGGTATGCCTGTTTCTCCTTGGGGCTCAGCTGTACCCAGTACCTGCCGTCAAGACCAGTGGCATCCTCGGACAGTCGGGGCGTCGTGTTGGCCGATCCAATAGCGAACCCGGTCGCAGACAGGCCCGCCGCCAGTGCGACGATGGCCATCCTGCGCAGCATACCGTGTATATGTGGCAAGTGAGTCGACATAGCAATTATGGTTGATAAGTTGGCACCGGCGCCGCTGCGGAGACGGTGAGATATGTCCACATTCCACCCTGCGCGTGCCCTGGAACACCGCAGAAGATCAGAAACCTCCCTTCCTTGGTCGCCGTGAACGACATGTCGTCGCTACCACTCTCCTGCACTCCCTCTTCGAGCTTCACGGTGAAGGCCCGTGGGAACGCCGGACCTGGCGATGTGAGAGGCATCGGGGATACGTCATTTATCACGGCCGCCGAATGCGGCAGATCGCCATCCTTGTTTACAAAAGTGGTCGCGACCCGCCAGCCGAGCGGAATCGTCACGTTGTGATTTCCCTTTGCCCCACCATTGAAGTTGAGCGCTCCGTTGACCCCGTTGAAGCCGCCGATCAGCTCCAGGTAAGCGGTCTTCTTCGACGCATCGTAGGACAGAAATTGATTGACGCGCGCCTTGCCGTCCTGGCCCTCGCTCGAGGGGGCGGGGGCTGGCTCAGCTGCAGCAGGAGGTTTAGTTGCCGCGGCAGGAGGAGCCGCGGTTCTTCCCGGCTGAATAGGAGCCGCAGGCTTTCCGGTTACCGTGTCCGGGCTCGGCGTTCGGGTCGCCGCATTTCTCGACCGAGAGGAGCGGTCAGCGCTGGTGTCCGCCTTATCATCCTGCGTTGGCTGCGGGACACGTTGGGTATCTGCCGGTGACATGGTCTGAGCATCAGTGGACGCAGCTGCAGCGGCGCTGTCACCTATTGCGCCCTTATCCTCGGAATCAGGCCCGGCGCACCCGCCCAAGATCAAACCGATCGCGAGCACTCGTACTCCATATCGCATGGCTAGCTCCCGATTCGTAATCTGAATGCCAATCTGGGTGGGGGAGGTGGGGACAGGATTTCCCTGTCCACCTCCTCTCCCTCCACGGCAACAGCGATCTACTGGCCAGCTGGCCTGGTGGCCGCCGCCCCCCCAGCCGCACGTGGCAGCGCGAATACCAGCACTGCGTTGCCGAGTGGAAACCCGAGCTGGAAATTGCCGCCACAAGCCATCGCGATGTACTGCGTGCCGTCCAGCATATAGCTGACCGGAGCGGCGTTGCAGCCGGCGCCCGCCTGGAAGGACCACAGCGATCTGCCGTTCCTTGCGTCGAACGCGCGGAAGGCTCCGTTCCCCTCACCCGTGAACACGAGATTGCCCGCCGTGGCCAGCGCTCCGCCGATCATGGGCTGCTCGGTGCGTACCTGCCAGGCGATCGCTCCCGTATTGAGGTTTATCGCTGTGAAATTCCCGTACTGGTCTTCGCCGGGCACGGCCTTGAACGCCGACCCCAGCCACAGCTTGCCTTTCTCGAGCGGTGCGCTGTGGGTGATGTAATTCATCGGCTGTTCCAGGCCGAGTACGTACATGTAGCCGAGCACCGGATTGACGGCCGCTGGGGACCACTCGGAGCCGCCGTTCGCGCCGGGCAGCATTCTAGTTCCCTCGGCTGTGGGTTGGGCGAACAGGTTCTCGTGCCGCACGAAGTTCTTGGACTTCCGGATCAGCTTGCCCGTTTCCGCGTTCAGCACGTACACCCAGCCGGTCTTCCCGGCTTCCGCGACTGCTTTGGTGCCATCCCGGAGACGCACCAGCACCGGTGGGCTCACTGCGTCAAGGTCCCACACGTCATGTGGAACCTGTTGGTAGTACCATTTCATGTTTCCGTTGGTCGCGTCGAGCGCCACGATGCTCTCAGTGTAGAGATTGTCGCCCGGCCGCACGCTTCCATCCAGATCGGGCGATGGGTTTCCGACAGCGACGAACAGAGTCTTGGTCTCGGGATCGTACGCCGGCGTCATCCACATCGAGCCGCCGCCGGTCTTCCACGCGTCGGGGTACTGTGCCATGGCGGCCTTCTCCTTGGCGATATCCCGATGCAGGTCCTCACCCTCCCACGTGGTCGGCGAGAATTTTCCCTCCCAACCAGTTTCCGGAATGGTATGCCAGTTCCAGATCAGGGCACCTGTGCTCTTGTTGTAAGCACGAACGAAACCTCGAATCCCGTACTCCGCACCCGAAGTGCCAATGATCACCATGTCTCCGATGACGAGTGGTGCCATCGTCTCGCTGTAACCGGCTGCCGGGTCCGCGATCTCGATATCCCATTGCACTTTTCCGGTCTTGGCGTCTAGCGCAACCAAGCGGGCATCGAGCGTCGCCATATAGACCGTGTTGTGGGAGATCGCCACGCCGCGATTGTTGGGACCGCAGCAATAGATCTGCGTACCGAGCTTGTGCTCGTAGCGCCATATCTCCTTGCCCGTCCGCGCATCCACGGCCATGGCGACGTTGTACGGCGTCGTCACGTACATGATCCCATCCGCCACTATAGGAGTCGTCTCGAACGAGCCCAGTCTGGAGATTCCTGTCTGGTAGATCCACTTCACCTGCAGATTTCGCACGTTGGCGGTGTTGATCTGCGTGAGCGGTGACCATCGCTGGTTGGTGTAATCGCCGCCGTAATGCAGCCAGTTTCTCCCGGCACGTGCATTCAGCATGGCGTCCGTGACGTTTGTGAACGTCCGGCTCACCTCCTGCTTCTTCGTTCTCGTCTCCACCTGTTCTTGCGCGATGGCCGGCGCGGACCATATCACCATGATCGCGCTGATTGGTAACGTCCGCCTGAAATACATGGCAAAACCTCCTGGTTTGTGTAACCTGGCAATCATCGATTGTGCGCGTCTGCACCTCCAAAGACAAGGGTCAGCCCGCCGAAGACCACTCTGCCTGGGGAAGGCTCATGGTACCGGCCTCCCAGGGCATTGACGCTAACCGACGCCGTATAACGCCGGCCGAAGACGTTGTTGAGTCCGATCACAGGTTTGAAGGACGACCGGCGCCATTCCAGGCTGCCACCTGCCCGCGCATTCATCACGTAGTATGCTGCCACGTGCGCGGAGTTGGCGTCGTTGGCCGCGACCCGCCCGCTGCTCATGCCTTCCAGGGTGGTGAAGATTCCTCTGCGCCGCCAGGTAGCGTAGAGCTGGAGCTGTTGCCCGGGCACGCCGGGGATGCGGTTGCCAGCGTAGCTGACTCCGTCCACCGAATAATCAACGAACTCGAAATCCGAGTAGCTGTAGGCGGCACCAGCCTCGACCGGGCCGCCTGTCGCCGACAGGCCGGCTTCGGCACCACGTCGGTCCGTCCGGCCTGCGTTCCGAAAATATCGCCTCCCAGGAATGTCAGTCACCTCGAACGGAATGAGCTCATCCCGCACCCGTGCTACGAAGACCGCTACATCATATTGTATGCGCGATGAGCGCGCCGCGGCTTCACCCTTGAGGCCAATCTCGTAGCTGGTAGCGTATTGGGGCTTGAGGTCCCGGTTGAGGCCGGCTGAGCCATCCGGCTGGTTGGCGAGCTCGGTGGCCGTGGGAGTCTCGAATGCGCTGGACACGTTGGCATAGACCGCCGTCTGCCTGCCCACCCGCGCCACCACGCCCGCGACCGGACTAAGGGCGCTGAGACTTCTCTCGCCGGAGTCGTCAGGATTGGTGCCATCGATGATGAGCCGGTCCTCCACCTTGAACTTCACATCATCGGCTCGAGCGCCCAGGGTGACTCTGTATCGCTGGGCGAAGGCGACCTCCCCGCGCAGGAACACACCCGCACTGGTGATGATCTCCTGCTGGTCCAGCAATAGAGCCCCTCGCTCGTTGCTCACATCCGGGCAACGCGCGGTCGGGAGCAGAAGAGGTACTGTGTCGTTGCAGTTCTCGAAATTGCGCCGTTCGTCATCCTGTTCCTGAAGGTCTACGCCCGCGCTCCAGCGTGTGGCGGCGGCTCCAAGTCGCAGAGGCAACGTGACGCGGAGTCCGGCACCATATGACGCTCGGTCCAGGTCCACGATCGCGAAGGTGAGTGGATTGTAAAGGGACCGGCCACCTGCATGGACGGACGCGATGATCTCGCTCTCCCCCCCCCCCACCACCCC
>JBHENQ010000185.1:0-51158 GCA_046261975.1 Gemmatimonadaceae bacterium
CGTCAAGCCCTCGCTCAGGGAGAATCTCTGAGTGTTCTTCACCCGGCAACCCAATACAAGAGCTACTAAATCTGAAACCCAAAACCAGGGGACATTTCTAATGGTCTAATTCAGGGGACATTTCTAATGGCGTTTGACACGGTCCGCGGCGACCCTTGCATAGCAGGTTTAAGTAGGCTATTTTGAGAGACTTGACCGGAATCTGACCAACTTTGCGGGAGCAGGCGTGAAAGTCCGTAGCAGCGTCAAGCCCATCTGCGAGCACTGCAAGGTAGTGAAGCGCAGCGGCGTCATCAGAATAATCTGCAAGCGCAACCCCAAGCACAAACAGCGTCAGGGCTGATATGGCACGTATATCCGGCATCGACCTCCCGAGAGAGAAAAGGGTAGAGGTCGGCCTCACTTATATTTTCGGCATCGGACGCTCGGTCGCGCGAAACATCGTCGAGCAGACCGGCGTTGATCCCAACGTTCGCATCAAGGACCTCAGCGACGCCGATATCAACAAGCTCCGCCAGGCGATCGAGAAGGATTATCGCGTGGAAGGCGCGCTCCGCACCGAAGTCGCGATGAACATTAAGCGACTCATGGATATCGGGTCGTATCGGGGAATCCGTCATCGCCGCGGCCTCCCGGTTCGCGGGCAGCGCACGCATACGAATGCGCGCACCAAGAGGGGACCGCGGCGCGCTATCGCGGGCAAGAAGAAAGTAACGAAGTAACCGAACTCATCTTCATAGATCAGTCATGGCAACAGCAAAACCGGGTGCGGCCAAGAAGTCGAAGCGCGTCATAGAGGCGGAAGGCATCGCGCACGTTAACGCCACGTTCAACAATACGCTCGTCACTATCACCGATATGCACGGGAACACCATTGCCTGGGCATCGTCGGGGAAGGCGCAGTTCAAGGGGTCCAAGAAGTCCACTCCCTTCGCTGCCACCGTCGCCGCCGAGATGTGCGGTAAGGATGCCTTCAGTCAGGGCGTGAAGCGTGTTCACGTTCGCGTGCAAGGGCCGGGTAGCGGCCGTGAAAGCGCCATCCAGGCCCTCGCGGCTGCAGGACTTCAGGTCAAGTCCATCAAGGATGTAACACCGATTCCGCACAACGGCTGCAGACCCCCCAAGCGGCGGAGGGTCTGAGCGATGGCCAGATACACGGGCCCCAGCTGCAGGCAGTGCCGCCGCGAAGTTACCAAACTGTTTCTCAAGGGCACCAAGTGCTTTACCGAGAAGTGCCCGGTGGAGCGAAGGCCCTACGCCCCCGGCCAGCATGGGCAGAGCACCGCCCGCAGGCGGAAGTCTTCCGAGTACGCAAAGCAGCTCAGAGAAAAGCAGAAAGTGAAGCGAATGTACGGCGTGAGCGAGCGCCAGTTCCGTAATACTTTCGAGCGCGTGAACGCACTGCCCGGCATCACGGGACACAATCTGCTCGCCGCGCTGGAAAGCAGGCTCGACAATATCGTTTATCGCATGGGATTCGCCTCCAGCAGAAAGGCCGCTCGCCAGTTGATCCGGCACCGGCATTTCGAGGTGAACGGCAAGCGCGTGGACATTCCCAGCTATCTCGTGCAGCCCGGCGAGGAAATCCGGGTGCGTCCGGCTGCGCGTGAACAGGTCGCGATCGCGGTTGCCATGGAGCAGGCGTCCCGCGGTGCCCGGCTCTCGTGGATAGCAGTCGACAAGGACACCTTCAGCGGTCGCATGCTGGAGCGCCCAGCGCGGACGGATATCCCGATTGCGGCACAAGAACAGCTAATAGTGGAGCTCTACTCGAAGTAACCGGATTCGAGCGCCGGAACGTATTCGGCCGCTCCTGGCGACTCATATATCGGGCATAAGGATGTAGCGTCGGGGCGCGCGCCCCGAGACGGAGTATCCGGCGCCCCTGCTTGAGAGGAACGCACGAAATGGTACAAGCTATCGATCTCTCCGGCCTCGTACGGCCGGAGTTAGTGGAGGCCACGAAGCGTGATGACAATCCCTTCGTCGCAGAATTCAGACTGCAGCCGTTGGAGCGTGGTTTCGGCCACACGCTAGGAAATGCGATGCGTCGCATGCTGCTCTCGTCCCTGCGCGGATCGGCCGTGTGGGCGTTTCGTATCGACGGAGTGCTCCATGAGCATCAGACGATACCTGGCGTGGTTGAGGACGTGCATCAGATCATCGGCAACTTCAAGGCGTTGACACTCACCCTGGCCGACGGCGTCGACGACACCATCCTTCGAATCCAGAAGAGCGAATCTGGCCCGGTCACGGCCGGCGACATCGAGGAATCGGGGTCGGTGACCATCGGCAATACGTTGCAGCACCTGTTCACTCTCCAGGACGATCGCGAAATCAACGTCGAGCTTTACGTGAACAAGGGCCGCGGATATGTCGAGTCCGACCAGCATCCGCTCGATCGTCAGCTCCCCGTTGACCTCGTGCGCATCGATTCGATCTACAGTCCCGTTCGAAGAGCGAACTTCTCCGTGGCGGAGACGCGAGTCGGTCAGCGCACAGACTACGATCGCCTCACGCTGACCGTGGAGACCAACGGCACCATCACGCCTGAGGAAGCGGTGAGTTACGCTGCCGCACTCTCGCAAACACACTTTCAGTATTTCGCGAACTTCGGATCGCACGCGCAGAGCCTCGCACTCGCAGGCACGCAGGCCGCGGAGAAGAACGATGATGGGCAGCGGCTGGCCACGCTGTTCAAGTCGCCGATCGACGACCTGGACCTTTCGGTGCGCTCCGTAAACTCGCTCAAGAATTCCGACATCCGGAGCCTGGGTGATCTCGTGCGACAGACTGAAAGCCAGATGCTGCAGGTCAAGAACTTCGGCAAGAAGTCTCTTCAGGAAATCGTCGACCTCCTTGAGAAGCACGACCTCAATTTCGGCATGCGGTATGAGGAAGGTACTGAGGGAGTTCGCGTCACCGATCGGGGAACGCCGCCACGCCGCGCCGCCGAAGCCGCTCCGGACGACGAGGAGTAGACCATGCGTCACCGCAAGGCGGGCCGGCAGCTGCGACGTACGAGCGAGCAAAAGCTGGCGCTCCTGAGAAGCCTCGCGACGTCACTCATTGAACACGAGACGATCGAGACGACTGAAGCCAAGGCCAAGGAGCTCAGGCCATTCGTCGAGAAGCTGATCACCAAGGCGAGAACCGGCACGCTGCATTCCAGGCGCCTCGCGTCTCGCCATATTCAGAAACGTGAGGCCGCCGACAAGTTGTTCCAGACACTCGGTCCTCGGTACGCAAAACGCTCAGGCGGCTATACCCGGATTCTGAAAACCGGGCACCGGAAGGGCGACGGCGCCGAGATGGCACGCATCGAGCTCGTTGCAGAGGCGGGAGGTAAGAAGTGATGGCGAGCAGCAACGTGTGTCACTCGTGCGGCAAGGGAGTCGCGTTTGGAAATAACGTTTCCCACGCAAACAACCGGACGCGCCGGGTCTGGAAACCAAACCTGCAGGTCGCGCGAATACTGATCGACGGGAAGATTACGAAGATCAAGGTGTGCACGCGCTGTCTGAATGCGGGCAAGATTCAGCGCGCACCCAGGGGGCTCGGGAGTCGGGCGGGTGCCCGCTCGCGGGCGGATGGAGTCGGGAGTCGGGAATAGACTGGATGGGTCGCCCGATGGTTGACGCAAGGTTCCTCGCCGAATAGGGAGCTCCGACAGAGCCCCTATTCTTACATCCGACTCCCGACTCCCGACTCCCGACTCCCGACACTGACTCGCTGACTCCCCGACTCCCGACTCCCGACTCCCGACCCTTGCGCACCGCGCTGATCACCGGCATCACAGGCCAGGATGGCTCCTACCTAGCCGAGCTGCTTCTCGAGAAGGGGTATCGCGTCGTCGGTATCGTACGCCGGAGCTCGACGACCCCCTACGAGCGGATCGCACATCTGGTTGATCGTGTGGAGTTGGCCTCGGCGGATCTGCTCGACCAGCACTCGCTGGTGGACGCCGTTCAGGCCTACGCGCCCGACGAGGTGTATAACCTGGCGGCGCAGAGCTTTGTCCAGACGTCGTGGACGCAGCCGGTGCTCACTGGAGAGTTCACCGCGCTGGGCGTCACGCGCATGCTGGAGTCCATCCGGAAAGCGGCGCCCAAGGCGCGCTTTTATCAGGCGAGCTCGAGCGAGATGTTCGGCAGCGTCAGGGAATCGCCTCAGTGTGAGACAACGCCGTTCTATCCGCGTAGTCCGTATGGCGTGGCCAAGGTTTACGGGCACTGGATTACCGTAAACTACCGCGAGAGTTACGGACTGTACGCCGTCTCCGGCATCCTCTTCAATCACGAGAGTCCGCGGCGGGGACTTGAATTCGTAACGCGCAAGGTGTCAGACGGGGTCGCGCGAATCAAGCTGGGAATCCAGCGCGAGCTCAAGCTGGGGAATCTGGAGGCACGCCGCGATTGGGGATTTGCGGGCGACCATGTGGAGGCCATGTGGCGAATGCTTCAACAGGATGACCCCGATGACTACGTCGTCGGCACGGGAGAAACGTGGTCCGTCCGGCAGCTCTGCGAGATAGCGTTCGAGGTAGTAGGGCTGGACTACCGCGATCACGTAGTACACGACAAACAGTTTCTTCGCCCCGCGGAGGTTGATCTCCTCGTGGCCGACGCCTCCAAGGCGCGGTCGGTGCTGGGTTGGAAGCCTACCATGTCGTTTCCGGATCTCGTGCGGATCATGGTGGAGGCGGATCTCGAGCGACACCGCGCGCGGCGCTGACGGTGCGTGCCCTCGTCACGGGAGCGTCAGGCTTCGCGGGTCAATGGCTTTGCTCCGAGTTACTGGATCGAGGCTGGAGTGTGGCCGGAACCATGCTGGGCGATGTGGTGCCTACCTCCACGCTGTCGCTGGAGAAGCGACGCAGCATCAGATGGGTCTCGTGCGACGTCAGGAGACGTCCCGATGTTGCCAGGACGCTCGATGAATCTCGGCCCGACGCGATCTTTCACCTGGCGGGCGTAGCCTCGCAGGGGATGGCGTCGGCAAACCCCGGTCTGGCGCTCGAGGTGAATGTGGCAGGGGCGGGCAACGTGCTGGCCGAAGCTGACGCGCGTCGCCTTGCCGGCACGTGCGATCCAACAGTGCTCGTGGTTGGAAGCGGCGAGCAATACGGGCGACACGACGAATCCGAAATGCCTCTTGTCGAGAGCGCGGAGCTACGCCCGTTGACAGTCTATGCCGCGTCCAAAGCCGCTCAGGAGCTTGTCGCGCTTGCACAGCATCGCTCCGGCGGGTTGAAGGTCATTGCCGTGCGAAGCTTCAACCACAGTGGCCAAGGCCAATCTGACGCATACGTGCTGCCTGCTCTCGTAAAGCGAGCGCTGGCACTTCGCAATTCCTGGAAACAGGAATTGATCGTCGGTAACGCGACTCCGGTCCGGGATTTTACACACGTCTCCGATGTGGTGCGGGCCTACGTCATGCTGGTCGAGCGAGGTCGGGCAGGCGAGGTTTACAACGTTTCCAGTGGCTGCGGAGTGGATGTGGCCACGCTCGCTCATCGCGTGCTCGCACTCGTAGGCACGGATGCGAGACTGCAATCGGATCCCGCTTTGGCGCGTCCGGTAGACGTGCCGGCTCTCGTCGGAGATCCTACCAAGCTGCGTTTGGCTACTGGTTGGACGCCGCAACATGATCTCGATTTCATCATAACCGATCTGATCCATGCCGCGTCGGACTGACCTGCATCGCATTCTGCTCATAGGCTCCGGTCCGATCGTGATCGGGCAGGCCGCGGAGTTCGACTATTCAGGTACGCAGGCCGCGCGTGCGCTGCGTGAGGAAGGGTACGAGGTGATTCTGGTCAACTCCAACCCGGCGACGATCATGACGGATCCGGAGATCGCCGATCGCACCTACATCGAGCCGGTCACGCCCGACGTCGTAGAGCAGGTGATAGAGCGTGAGCGCCCGGAGGCTCTCTTGCCTACCATGGGCGGCCAAACTGCGCTCAATATAGCGATGGCGCTGTCGGAGCGCGGAGTTCTTGAGCGCTACGGAGTGGAGCTGATAGGAGCCAAGGCGCGCGCCATCGCGCTCGCCGAGGACCGCGAACTCTTTGCGGACGCGATGCGGCGCATCGGGCTCGCCGTTCCGGAGGGCGGGATAGCACGATCATGGGATGATGCGCTGCGCGTAGTGGACTCGACGGGGTTTCCGGCCATCGTACGCCCCTCATTCACTCTGGGAGGCACGGGTGGAGGAATCGCGTACAACCGTGGCGAGTTCGAGCAGATCGTGCGTCGTGGCCTCGAGCTATCGCCAGCCCGTCAGGTTCTGATTGAGCGTAGCGTGATCGGATGGAAGGAGTTCGAGCTGGAAGTCATGCGCGACCATGCCGACAATGTGGTCATAGTGTGCTCGATCGAGAATCTGGACCCAATGGGAGTGCATACAGGCGACTCGATCACGGTGGCGCCTGCCATGACACTGACCGACCGGGAATACCAGGGGATGCGCGATGCGGCCTGCGCGATAATACGTGAGGTGGGTGTGGAGGCCGGCGGCTGCAACATCCAGTTCGCCGTGAGCCCTGTAACAGGCGAGATGCTCGTGATCGAGATGAATCCGCGAGTATCGAGATCCAGCGCACTTGCATCCAAGGCCACTGGTTTTCCGATCGCCCGTATCGGCACGAAGCTGGCCGTCGGATATCGCCTCGATGAGATCCCCAACGACATCACGAGAACGACTCCGGCGTCGTTCGAGCCCGTGCTCGATTACGTAGTTGTCAAGTGCCCGAGCTTCGCGTTCGAGAAGTTCGTGGCGGCCAATCCGAGACTCACCACTCAGATGAAATCGGTGGGGGAGGCCATGGCAATCGGCCGCACTTTCAAGGAGGCTTTCCAGAAGGGTTTTCGAGCGCTCGAGATCGGGCGCGCCGGCTGGACCGTCGGCTCTTCCTTGAAGGATGACCGCCTTCCCGACGACTCGCTGGAAACCCTTCACGGTGCACTGAGACAGCCCACGCCGGAACGCATCTTTCAGGTGAAACGGGCGCTGCAACGTGGGATCTCGGTCGCCGAAATTCAGGAGCTGACCGGTATCGATCCGTGGTTCCTCTCACAGATGCTGGAGCTTGTGGAAGCGGAACACTGGTATGCCGAGCACGAAGCGCCTGGAACGGACGAATTGCGGCGTATGAAGCGTATGGGTTTCTCCGACCGGCAACTGGGCGAATTGAGAGGAGAGAGTGAAAGCGCAGTGCGCGAACGCCGCTGGTCAATGGGCGTACGGCCCGTGTACAAGATGGTGGACACCTGCGCTGGCGAGTTCCCATCCAGCACGCCCTATCTCTATGGCTGTTACGATGAAGAGAACGAAACAGCGCCCGTTACCGGTAACGCGGTGGTCATCCTGGGCAGTGGACCCAACCGTATAGGTCAGGGCGTGGAGTTCGACTATTGCTGCGTTCGGGCCGTGATGGCATTGCGTGAGCAGGGTTACCAGACGGTGATGGTGAACTCGAATCCGGAAACGGTCTCCACGGATTTCGACGTTGCCGACACGCTTTACTTCGAGCCGCTGACTCTCGAGGATGTGCTCGAGATCGTAAACCGGGAAAAGCCGCTGGGAGTGATCGTTCAGCTGGGTGGCCAGACGCCTCTGAAGTTGACGCGGGCTCTGGAGGCGGCCGGTGTGAAGATTCTTGGCACCTCACCTGACGCGATCGATGTGGCGGAGGACAGAGAACGGTTCGAGGCAATCGCGCGTTCGCTCGGGATACGCCAGCCCGCCAGCGGAACAGCGATCACCATCGAGCGTGCCGCGGAGATTGCCGAGCGAGTGGGTTATCCGGCCCTGGTTCGCCCATCGTACGTGCTGGGCGGGCGCGCAATGCAGATAGTGTACGACGAGCCATCGCTGCGTGAATATTTTGCGCACGCGGCGCTCGCTTCAGAGGACAGGCCCGTACTGATCGACCGCTTTCTCGAAGACGCGTATGAGGTGGACGTGGATGCGCTGTCGGACGGCGAGCGCGTAGTGATCGGCGGAATCATGCAGCACATCGAGGACGCGGGTATCCATTCGGGGGATTCTGCCAGCGTGCTGCCACCATATATCATCGGCGAGCGGGATCTCATCACGATGCGGGAGCATACGGTGTCGCTTGCGAAGGCTCTGGGCGTGGTTGGTCTCATCAACGTCCAGTTTGCCATCAAGGAACGCGTGGTGTACGTGCTCGAGGTCAATCCGCGGGCAAGTCGCACCATTCCCTTTGTTTCGAAGGCAATCGGAGTTCCGCTGGCGTCGCTCGCGGCGAGAGTCATGCTGGGCGAATCGCTCGAGGCTGTCGGCTTCACTGAGGAGATTCTGCCACCGTACGTCTCGGTCAAGGAAGCCGTTTTCCCGTTCAATAAGTTCCCTGAAGCCGACCCGGTGCTCGGGCCCGAGATGCGCTCCACCGGAGAAGTCATGGGGATCGCCGAGTCGTTCGGCGGTGCTTTCGCAAAAGCTCAGCTTGCAGCGGACAACGGATTGCCGCTCGAGGGAACGATCCTCATAACGGTGAACGACAGCGACAAGTCGAACTCGGTGGCGATTGCGCGTCGCTTCTACGAGATGGGGTTTCGTATCCTGGCCACAACGGGCACCGCCAGATATTTCCGCTCTCGCGGTATTCCAGCCGAGCGCGTGTTCAAGGTGCACGAGGGCAGACCACACTGCATCGATATGATCGTGAACGGCGAAGTCCAGCTTCTGGTCAATACGCCGCTCGGAAAGCACTCGCAACACGACGACTACTCGATGCGACAGGCTGCGGTCGCGAGGCGCATCCCCTACACGACCACGCTCTCGGCTGCGAGCGCTGCTTGCGAAGCCATACTCTCGCTGCGGTTCCGGCCGCCGCGTGTTCGATCGTTGCAGGAATGGCACGAAGCGACACGAGCGGCTCCGGCAGTGTAGCAACCGGGCACGGGCATTGGTGCGCGCTCGTTCTCATTCATTTGACTTGCACTCTCAGGCGGGCCAACATTCACAGGCTTTGATGGAACGGACACAAATCTCACACCTCAACATGCCGGTTCCACTTCTCGATCTGCGCGCTCAACACGCAAGCATCAGAGATGACATAGAGCGAGCCATAAAGAGCGTTGTTGACGCTCAGACATTCATCCTCGGCGAGACTGTGGAGCGTTTTGAAACGAACGTCGCCGCGCTTTCGAACGTGCGACACGCCATAGGCTGTGCTAGCGGAACCGACGCCATTCTGCTTGCGCTTCGCGCGCTGGATGTCGGCCGTGGCGACGAGGTCGTGACGACCCCGTTCACTTTTTTCGCCACGGCGGGGACGATCCACAACGTCGGCGCCACTCCCGTCTTCGCGGATATAGATCCGGACACGTTCAACTTGCACTCCGGGGCGGCCGCCGCCGCTGCCAATGCCAGGACCAAGGCGGTAATTCCGGTAGATCTTTTCGGCCAGATGGCACCCTTGGAGGAGTTGGCCGCGCTGCTTCCGGGAATGCCGATAGTGGAGGACGCGGCGCAGTCGATAGGCGCGCGCCGTAAGATCGGCGAATCCTGGGTCATGGCCGGCGAGCGTGCCAGAATCGGTACGTTCAGCTTCTATCCCTCGAAGAATCTCGGAGCATATGGTGATGGGGGCATGATGGTAACGCAGGATGATTCTCTGGCCACGAGACTCAGAAAGCTGCGCGTTCACGGTGGCGCCAAACAGTACCATCATGAGGAGGTCGGGTATAACAGCCGTCTTGATTCACTGCAGGCCGCGGTACTGCAAGCCAAGCTTCCTTACCTGGCCTCGTGGAGCGAGGCTCGACGGCGCCACGCTGAATACTACGATGCTGCTCTGGCAGACGTGTCCGGGATCAGGACTCCGATAATCGATCAGCTGAACGAATGCATCTTCAACCAGTACACCATTAGAGCCGAGCGTCGTGACCAGCTTCAGGACTTTCTGCGAAAACGTGAGATAGGCTGTTACGTTTACTATCCACTTCCGCTGCACTTGCAACCATGCTTTGCGTACCTGGGGCATAAGCCGTGTGCATTCCCGGAGTCAGAACGCGCGGCACGTGAGGTGTTGTCTCTGCCGGTGTATCCCGAGCTAACGACGGACCAAATGGACCAGACGATAGATGCCGTGCGCGAGTTCTATGGATAGAACCAGGTCACAGATGACAGGTGACAGGTGACAGCGGGCAGGTATTCACTGCTAGCGGTGAGTTGTAACGTGTAGCATGGGTTTAGCGTCCTTATATGAAGGCAAGATATGTCAGAGAATAGGGTTAGCCGGAAGGAAACTGTGGGCGCGAATATTGCGCAGAACCGCGACGAAGAACCGTCTTTGCGGCCGGATATGGCCAACGATCTGCCAATAGTCTCGCTGATTTTCCGCTTCAGAACTGCGCTGCTAATAGCGCTGCACGCACTCGTCGTGGCTGTCAGCTTCACGCTGGCGTTCATGCTGCGGTTCGAGTGGCTGATACCGCAAGCTTATTTCCGCACTATCCTCGTAACGCTGCCGCTTCTGCTCGCGTTCCGGATGTTGGCGTTCGGATACTTCAGGCTGTACCGCGGGTGGTGGCGCTACGTTGGAATGCGCGACCTTGTCGACCTGCTGCGCGCCGTCACGATCAGCAGCCTCGTATTTGCCGCATCGCTGCTGTTCTTCAGTCGTGGCCAGGGGTTTCCGCGGTCCGTCCTCGTAATTGATGCTTTACTGACGATCGCGTTCATCGGCGGCGCCAGATTTGGCTTGCGCGCTCTCAGGGAGAGCCGTCGTCCCAAGGTCATACCGAGGCTCAACCGCGTGCTCATCATCGGAGCAGGCGACGCCGGTGAGCTGCTTCTGCGTGAAATGCGGAACAATCCCCGCTTGGGGTACCTCCCCGTCGGATTCGTTGACGACGACTCCCGCAAGGTGGGATTCCACATTCACGGCGTCGAGGTTCTCGGCGTCACCAGCAATCTGCTCGACGTGCTGCGCACTCATCCGGCAGACGAGCTGATCATTGCGATCCCGTCGGCTTCCAGGCGGCAGATCCAGGGGATCGTGAACAGGTGTCTCGAATCCAAGGTGCCCTTCAAGATCCTGCCGGCGATAGCCGCGCTCGCCGGCGAGATCCACATGAGCCAGGTGCGTCCGGTGAAGGTGGAAGACCTTCTGGGACGCGACCCGGTGGACCTCGACGCGACGCAGATCCGAGCGGACATAGCGGGGCGTCGTGTCGTGATCACCGGGGCAGGCGGATCGATTGGCTCGGAGCTGGCGCGTCAGATCGCCGGTTACGGCCCGGCTACGATCGTGTTGTTGGAGCGCAGCGAGAATGCGCTTTTCCTGGTCGATCAGGAGCTACGACGCAGGCTACCTGAGGGAGACATCAGGCCAGTGATCTGCGACATCCGTGACCGCCGGGACGTCGAGCGAGTTTTCAGCGACGTGAAGCCGCAAATCGTGTATCATGCGGCCGCCTTCAAGCACGTACCTATGATGGAATCGCACCTGGCCCAGGCGGTGGACAACAACGTCTTCGGCACCCGGAACGTGGCCGAGCTCACCGCCGAGCATGGCGGAAAATTTGTTCTGATTTCCAGTGACAAGGCAGTATCACCCAGCAATGTCATGGGTGCCACCAAACGTCTGGCCGAGAAGCTCGTCCTGTCGCTGAATGGGCGCGGCCGGAACCATTTCGTCGCCGTTCGGTTCGGCAACGTACTGGGCAGCAACGGATCCGTTGTGCCGCTGTTCACCGAGCAGATTGCCGAGGGTGGGCCCGTGACCGTAACTGATCCGGACGCGACGCGCTATTTCATGACGATTCCTGAGGCTGTTCAGCTCGTGTTGCAGGCGTCGGTGCTGGATGAAGCGCGCGACCGGATAGTTATGCTGGAGATGGGTGAGCCCGTGAAGATCCTGGATCTGGCGCGCAACCTGATCCGGCTTTCAGGGTTCGAGCCGGAAGTGGACATCCAGATTGTTTTCACCGGGCTCAGGCCGGGGGAGAAACTGCACGAGCAGCTTACATCGGAGACGGAGGAAACTCTTCCGACTCGCTATGAGAAGATACGAGTCGTTCGTGCGCACACGCCGCTTCCGCTCGATAAGGGTCTGGAATCGCTTCGGGAGGCTGTTGCGAGTCGGGACGAGCGCGCCATACTCCGGCGCCTTCAGGACCTGCTGCCAGAGTTCTCGCCCCAGGCCGCATTGCTTGCGGGCATTCGTGAGCGCTCCAGCGGAGGCGAGACACGAACGGTGAGTAGATCGGCCAGCTGATGCGCCGGACGCTGACCGGCGCCGCCGTGCTACTTGCGGCTGCCGTGGGCGTTGCGCGCGCTCAGCACCCTCTGGCAACGCTTCCAATGCACGATCCAGCGTATGTCCAGTTAGCCGCGCTCGCGCGGCAGGGCTGCCGGGCCGCGCACGTGTCGACTTATCGCCCCTACCAGGTACGTCGCATTCGTGATGCACTGCGATCGGCGGCCGGAGAGGAGTATTGCACTGGTCAGATACTGGAAGCGCTCCAGATAAGATTCTCAGCGGGCATGTCCATGGATTCCGCCGACTCCACAGGCCATGTGACAGGAGACTCGGTCGGTTTCAACATGGGCGCAGATGTGACGGTAATGGCTACCGCGCTGCAGAACGGCGTTTTTGTCCCGCTCTGGCGCGACATCCGTCCAGTATCGGAAGGAGAGGAATCGGCTGTTGGAATTGTGCGCGGGCGCGTCTCCTGGAGCGGCGGCAGGCGCGTCGTCGCTGTGACAGAAGCCTTTGCCCAGACCGGCACACGCAACGATCCTAAGATGCGCGCCCGGCGCTTTCGTACCTCGAGCGGCGTTCTGGATTTCAGCGAAGCGTACCTGGCAGCGGAGGTGGGGCCGCTAGTGATTTCCGCAGGGCGTAGTGCCGAGGCATGGTTGGGCGACGGAGAAGGAGACGAATCGCTGGCCTTGTCTGCACACGGACCTCCATTGGATCGTATAAACATCTCAGCCAGATGGTCTCGCTGGGAAGCACGCGCTTTGTTTGGAACGGTAGACGACGTATTGCTGGATCCGGTTCTGGACAGTCTGGCGCCGGGAATTCCGCCGCAGCGGGTTCACCGGTTCCTGGCCGCGCATGCGGTCACGTTCCGACCCTCCGCCGTGGTGGAACTGTCGTTGGGAGAGACTGCGCTCCTGACGCGCCGTGGAAGCGGTTTCGATCTCGCTTTCGCGAACCCCCTGATGCCGTTCGTCGTTACGGAGCATGATTCGACCAGGAGCGGAGCTGGTGCCGATGAGAATAATCTCACCGCATTTGGTGCCGTACGGATCAGCACCGGCAGAGCAAATGTTCGTGGCGAGCTGCTCGTGGACGACATTCAGATAGATGCCGCGGATCGTAAGCAGCTGCCGGACCAACTCGCCTGGCGAGTGTCAGGGAGCTATGCACTTCCGCTGACCCGGCCAGCCAGTGTGGTACTCGAATTCTCGCGTGCGGATAGTTACACATACTTGAGACAATACTACTCGCTAGTTTACCAACAGTACGACCAGCCTCTGGGTTCTCGCATCGGTCCGGATGCTTACCTGTTCCGTAGCTCGGGCGAGGTCTGGCCGATGGGACTCTTGAGGATCGCTGGGGGGTTGGGCCTCTGGAGGCGTGGTGCGCTGCGAATAAACCAGCGGCCCGGACAAAGCGCGTTGGGGCATGCGAACGAACCATATCCGTCATTAAGCGCGTCGCGGCCGGAAGTACAGCGCGCCTTGCTTGCCAATGGTTCCGTTGAGTGGCTGCATGGAATACTGCCAATAGCGGTTCATGCCGAGCTTGCGCGTGTGGAGAATGCAAATAATGTCGCAGAAACCAATCGAACTTTCCTGAGAGCCCAAATTGCGGGATCCTATCGTTTTCGCTATCCGTAATCTTGCGATGGCAGCTGCCGCGATAGCCGTGACGGTTCTTGCGGCGCCGCGCGCGGTTACCGCGCAGGACTCCCTCACGACTCTTCCGCCGGGCGGCGAACGCAACGTCGGTGTCCTTCGCCCGGGTGACATGATCAGGGTCCTCATTTACCGGGAGAAGGAACTCAGCGGTGAGTTTCCGATCGACGCCCGTGGGTTCGTGCAGATTCCCGGCCTGGGAGATCTCCGCGTTGCAGGCATGAGCCCGGTAGACGTAAAGGTTCTGTTGCGGCAACAGCTCGTTCGCCGCGGAATCGGCGAACCCGAAATCGCAGTGCATCCGCTGATCCGGGTATATGTGTTAGGCGAGGTACAACAGCCTGGCCCGTATCCGGTCGATCCGGGCACGAGCCTGTTACAGATTGTGGCGCAGGCTGGTGGACCCACCGATCAGGCGAACCTGGGGCGGGCCCGGGTAGTGAGGGAGGGAAAGGCCTTCGCCGTCGATCTTAGGAGCGCGCTTGCCGGCAGCGCTGCGGGCCGGGTTGTACTATACTCAAATGACGTGGTAGTGGTCCCGCGGAGGACCGGATTCACGCGCGAAAACCTGAGTTTTCTGTTCGGTACAGTCACGGTGGTACTGAGCGTGCTAAATCTTATTGCTGTGCGCCGAGATTAGGGGAAGCGAAATGAGCGTCCCATACTCCGAAAACGGCCTGGAACACATCGATCAGGGACCCGAAGACAAGGCCCTTCCGCTGCGGAACGTCGTCAGTGCCCTGCGGAAGCGTTGGTGGGCGGTGGTGGCCGTGTTCCTTCTCGTGGTCGGATTCACGATGTGGCGCACCTCGCGCCAGGAGCGCCTTTATCGGGCCACTGCTACGATACGACTACGTGAGCCGGAATCCGCAATCAGCGGTATTTCGCGGCCTACATACCTCGATTACCGAATCGATCCGATTCAATCCGAACAGCAGGTAATAAAGAGTGAAGCCGTCGGTGAGCGGGTGGCGCACGATCTCGGGCTGCGGTTGCGGATCGTGGAGCCTGCCAAGCTTCAACGAGGCGCGTTGTTCGGGCGAGTCGCGCCGGTGCTCGACACCAGCGTCTCTTACGCTACGTACGAACTCCGTCTCACGAACAACGGCTATTCTCTGCACGAGGGAGACCGTCAGTTGGGAGCCGCGCGCTATGGGCAACCGCTGAGGGCTCCCGGAATCTCCCTTACTGTTCCCGTGCGTCCCTCGTTCGAAGAAAGCAGAGTGAGGCTGCAGGTTATTCCGATCCGTTCGGCGGCGGGGTTGGTGCGCGGCGGGATAACGACCAAGGGAATCCCGCAGACGGACATTGTGGAGATCTCCTATACCGGCACCGATCCGGTTACCGTGCAGATGATCGCCAACTCGGTTGCCGAGACATATGGCGAGTTTGCCAGTGAGTCGAAGCAGATCCTCGCTCGTAATCGGACGGCCTTTATCCAGCAGTCTCTGGCGGATCAGAGTGTGCGCCTAAAGGAGACGCAGGAGGAGCTGAAGCGGTTCAAGGAGACGGAGAAACTTTCCAGCGTGAGTGTCGAGCAGGCAGCGCTAATACAGGGGATTCATCAGTTCGAGTCGAATCTCGAGGCTGCGCGCGCGGAACAGCGAATGTATCGCACCCTCATCGGTAGTCTCGCGCCGGCGGATACAAACACCGAACAACTGAGGCGTCTCGCAGGCACGGACGCAATCGCCAAGAACGCATACATCAGCACTCTGTACACGCGCTGGTTCGAGCTTGTGCGCAGACGGGAAGAGTTTGTGTCTCAGAACAGAACGTCTGACTACGGCGACGTAAAGGCCATCGACACGCTGATCGTGCGCACCAAAGAAGACCTTCGTGCATCCAGCGATCTGTATCTGAAAGGACTGGCGTCCAGGATCGAGAGTCTCGAATCGACGATTGCCGGATTGCGCAGCAAGATGGATCGCTACCCCGGTCTCGAGGCCCGGGAGCTTCGCCTCATCGCCGATGTGCGTACCGCGCAGACAACGTACGATCAGCTTCAGGCAGAGTACCAAAGGGCCCGGATCGCGGAATCGGCCGAGGGAGGCTCTGTGCGCGTGATCGATGAGGCTTCTCAGCCATTCTCACCTATCGCGCCCAACAGAAAGCGAATTTTCCTGACCGCAGTGGTGTTCGGTCTTATTCTGGGTGTGGGACTCGCAGTCGTGATCGACAATCTCGACGACTCGGTGAAGTCTCCTGATGAGATCAGAGACCAACTCGGCCTGGCAGTACTGGGAACGATCCCGCGGATAAAGCAGGTGATGCTCGCATCCGCAGGCGAACGAGGCGCGGATTCCGGGCGGTTGGTTACGCATTTTGATCCGCGGTCGCCCGTTGCCGAAGCCTACCGTTCCGTGCGAACAAGCCTCGCGTTCGCGCGCCCGCATCAAGATCTACGCACTATTGTGCTGACCAGTCCGGGACCCGCCGATGGAAAATCCACGACAGTGGCGAACCTGGCGATCACGTTCGCGCAGCAGGGGCAACGCACGCTACTCGTTGACGCTGATCTGCGCCGTGCAGTGCTGGACAAGCTGTTCGAGATTCCGCGGAGTCCGGGGCTCACGGACGTTCTTGTAGGGCAGCGCTCGCTCAATGAAGTCGTGCATCCAACGAAGATTGCCAACCTTTTCGTTATCGGAAGCGGACAGTTTCCTCCGAACCCGGCCGAGCTGCTGGGTTCCCCGGCAATGCGTGAGGCCCTGAGGGAGTCACGCGAGTCGTTCGACATCGTGCTCATGGACTCCCCACCGTTGCTCGCGGTCACCGACGCCGCAGTCCTCTCGACCATGGCTGATGGCGCCATTCTGATCGTACGTGTTGGCGCTACAGCCAAGACCGCGGTGCGGCGCGCCCTCGCACAACTTCGCACCGTGCACGGAAGGCTTTTGGGAACCGTCCTTAACGATGTGGACTTCAGTCAGGGCGCTTTCGGCGGCAGTTACGGATATTACTACTACTACTACTACGGGCAGGACGGCACCCACGGGCGCGGCAATGGCGGCCGTGGGCTGCTGGGCAGGATCAGAAACTGGACCGGTGCCGCAGCATCGAGACGAGGCAGTCGCCGGTGACTTCGAGTAACAAGATCCCGTCGAGCTCCGGTGGCGAACAACCGCACGCGCTTCTAAAAAACGCTCAGCTCGTTATTCAGCTCGCTCTTGGCATCAGTGATCGGATCGATGATGCTGACCGGGACTGGCCTGCAGTACTCGACTTCGCGATCCAGGAGAGATGCGCGGCGATTGCCTGGCTACTGAGCGGCAGCGCCATCGCGGCGCACGCTGACCCGTTGACTGCGCGGCGCTGGGCAGATGCCTACCATGCCGCATGCACTAAAGGTCACACTCAGCTCATGCTGCTCGGAAGCATCGCTCAGGCGGCACTCGAAAGTGAGGTGCATTGCGTAGTTCTCAAGGGACCACCATTGGCCCAACAGCTATACGGCGATCCGGGAGTGAGATGCAGCGACGACCTGGACGTATACGTCTCGCAAGCAGATCGCAGGAGGATGCGCGACCTGGTCTCTGCCCTGGGTTGGACATTCAGCTCGGGTTCCGATCTCGGGGACGAGACCTGGGTTCTACATCTCGGAGAATCCCAGTTTTACCTCGAGATCCACTCGTCGCTCACCAGCTCGCGCCTGTCTTACCTTCGCGCCGGTGAGCCAGAATGGACAACCGTTCCGAGTGAAGGCATCTCGGGCACAATTCGTGTACACCGTGGCGCTCTGCTACCCTCGTACCTGGCGGCAAGCGTCGCGAAACACCAGTTCTCGCCACTCGCAAGGACCATCGATGTTGCTGCCCTATGGTCCTCACTGGGCGAATCCGACCGTGCTGCCGCTTACCAGCGGGCCGACGAGTCCGGCCTCCGCCGGCACTTGGCTTGGGCGCTGAAGCGGACCGATGCCCTGTCTGCTGCGGCCAGAGGGGATGTCAGGGAGCTCCGCGCGCTCGGCTTCTCAGCCGGCGCCAGATCAGATGTGCGTCCGTTTGTGCGGGACGTGCTCCTGGCGCCATCGACTCGCGATTCCGTGCGGGCAATAACCAGTTACATCTGGCCGCCGTGGCTACAGAGCCAATACGGTGGCGTCGTCACTGGTACGCTTCGGAGAATACGCTATCACTGGCGCGCCGGAACCCTGGGCAGACGCGTTCGAGATTGGAAAACGCTCATGCCCGCCCGCCGAAACTACGACGCGCGCGGCGCCCGCAGCCGCACGGCGCGAGTTCCGGAGATCACCGGTGAAGCACTTGCTGAGGTTGTGCGCTCGGTCACAAACGAAGGCGGGCGAATGTGGTTCATCACAACCGGAACGAGCATGGTTCCGACAATCCGAGCTGGCGATCGCGTTCTGCTGACTCCGGTCCGCGGCGACCTGAATGTCGGAGACATTGTGTTCGTCGAGGACCACGGACAGCCTCTGTTACATCGCATCGAGCGCCTGATTGGGGAGAAAGGTGGAGGAGGGAACTCAATACTCACGCGAGGCGACGCCTGCCCACGAAGTGAAGGACCGTTCGAGGCCGCGTCCGTCTTGGCGCGCGTCGAACGGGCAGAGCGCGCCGGACGTGCGGTCAGACTGGACGGCGCACCGCGTATTGCCGTGGGTCGCCACGCGTCATGATCCTCGGCGTGGACACTGAACCGGAAATTCTGCTCTCGACGGCTACGCTGCGATATGGTCCCCTAAAGCTCCGTTTCAGGGCAGCGAGCCCCGGCACTCGGCTGAGCCTGAGCTATCCGCACACTCTTTTTCGGGCAGGTGATGAGGCCTCTGCCGATACAGAGATACTCTGCGAGCTCGGCGATGCATCGCCCATGGCAGGCTTGCGCGTCTTCGACGCCAACGGCGTTTGGGAGCTACGCCGTGACGAGAACGGGATGGAGCAGGTTTACTATCCCATCCGGGGGCGGAACGGAGACTGGGAACCGCTGATGAGCCTCACCTTTGACCCTTCGATTCGGTCTGCCCGTTATGTGAGGCGGCGCTTGTCGGGCGACGGCGGCGTCATCGCCTTGGCGTATCCGGTCGACGAATACCTCTCTTCGCGCCTACTCGCGCGACGGGGAGGGATGATTCTCCATGCCTCATCGGTCAAGGTTGGCGAACAGGCACTGTTGTTCATAGGGCATTCCGGCGCCGGCAAGTCTACCATGGCGGAGTTCGCAGGCTCGGCCGGCGCCGAGGTGCTCACGGACGATCGAACCATCGTGACTCTAGACCACGGGACGCCCAAGGCCTGGGGCACTCCCTGGCACGGCACCTGTGCCAGGAGCTCGGCGGGATCCGCACCCATCGCGGCAATGTTCTTGCTGATACAGGACGTCCAAGATGCCTTGTTGCCCATGAAGCCAGCTCGCGCTTTTAGCGAGGTCTTTGTACGGATGTACCAACCGACCGCGGATCACGCCGAGGTCGAGCGGGTGATCGACTCGCTGCAGGAAGTCGTCGGCGTTGTGCCCATGTACGAGTTGCGCTGCCGGAAATCTACTGCTGGTTTCGACTTGGCAAGAAGCGTTGCAGCTACTTATCATTAGGCGAATGGTCAAGCTCGAGATGCTTCTGAGGAGTGGTGGGCTTACCGCGCAAGGCGCCCGGAGCGCCGCGCGATGACATCTGCCGCGCTCGACGCAGCGCAGTCACTAGAGGACTTGCAGGTGACGGCCGAATACCGGCGTGCCGGTGAATTCGTTTATCGCCGAGTTGCAGGAGAAAACCTTCTGATCGCGCTCCGGCGAGACAGCGTCGCCCCTCTCTTCTCACTGACCGAGACTGGTGCCGCGATATGGCAGCGCCTCGAAGATTGGACGTCGGCGGGGGCGCTTGCAGAGTCACTGAGTGAACAGTTCGAAGTAGGCAGTGCGTCGGCAATGGGAGATGTGCAGTACTTCGTCGAACAGCTTCGTGAGCTTGGGGCTCTCGAAGAGCGGCAGGTGGGGGAGGGGGCTTAGGTATGACCTGCGCGCTGCCCGCTGTGCCAGTCGGGACGATTCGCGACCGAATGTATGCCCGCGCATCGGCGGCCCGCATTCCCATGTCCGCGGCCGTTGAAATCATTGCCACGTGCAATTTCAAGTGCGTGCATTGCTACATTGCGCCGTGCGCGGAGCGTCACGACGTGATGGCGGTAGGGCAGGCTGATATCATTTTCGGCAAGCTGGCTCGGGCCGGCACTCTGTCGCTGTTGCTGACGGGCGGCGAAGTCTTTACGCACAAGCAGTTCCGCGAGATATATCTTTCGGCCAAGCGGCATGGGTTAATGCCGAACATCAACACCAACGGGTACCTCATTGGTCCCCGCTGGGCGGATTTTCTGGCCGAGTATCCGCCGGAGCTCGTGTCGATCAGTCTCTACGGTCTGACGTCGGAGCGCTATGAGCAGGTCACGGGAATCCCCAACTCTTTCGAGCGTGTAGTCCGGGCGCTCGATCTTCTGGAGCAGCGGGGCGTTCCATTTGAGCTAAAGTGCCCTGCCATGACGCCCACTGCCGACGAGATACCGGCAATGAAGGCATTCGCAGCGGCCAGAGGGGTGAGCTTCCGGTATGACACCATACTCTCGCCCCAGGAGCGCGGGGACGCGGCGCCGCTGCAGCTGCAGCTTGCCCCGAAGACGGTGGTCGATCTCGATGAGCAGATGAACCCGGGGTACGACGAGTTTCACCGGCTTTTGAACCGGGCGCAGCCTCGTGACCGAAGCAAGGTCTACCGCTGCGGAGGCGGCCGCACTGCACTCGCGGTAAACGTCCACGGTGGTGTGAGTACGTGCGTTACTTCACGCCAGGTGGTAGGAAACTTGCTGGAGGAGCCCTTCGAGGAAATCTGGGCAGCGCTGGGCAACAAGGTGGAACGCCGTTTCCCGGACGGGCACCCCTGCGCGACGTGCCGCTTCCGAAGCATGTGTGTGGCATGTCCGGCAACTGTAGAGCAAGTAACCGGAGCGCCGGAGGGCTACGTTCAGCAGTACTGCAAGATCACGCACCTGAGGGCGCAGCGCATGGGAATTCACGCAACCGGAATTCCACGTACGGTAACGGAAGGCATCCCCGCAGGTGTTCGAACGGTGAGTGCGCGGGCCGCGCGCGCGTTGCCGGTTGTTTTGTAGCGCGTCTTTTCTCAAGCTCGGAGAGGCACGATGAAAGATCAGAAGCAGCCTTACGTGAGACCGTTGATCACCCGTCTGGAGTATACAGCCGACGTGCACGTCACCGGTGGAGGAGCATGCAAGAGCGACAGCGGAGTTGGAGCCCGAGCCACCCCGTGCACACTGGATGCAGATTGTGATTTTCTCGGTAGCTAGCCCTACGGCAAGTACAAATTCCTACAAATGAGGTTTGAAGTGCCACCACTCAGCCGAGGACGAGGAGGAGGTCTGCGTGCGTTGTGCGCGATTGCCGTCGCTTCGCTCACGTTCGCGTGCGACGATGATCCATCCGGCGTATCGCAGGTAGTGCCCACGATCACCATTGTTACCACGGATACGATCGGGCAGCAAGAAGCGCTCAGGGTTGTTTTTAACACGCCCGTTAATCCGCAAACGGCGTTGGACCCGGCGAATTTCGTCGTGATCAATGAGTGCAACGGGCTTCGGGTGCCAGGATCGCTGAGGCTGATTGGCGACACGCTCATTTTCTCGCCTTCGCAGGCGATTCCTTTCCTCACGCCGTTGAGCGTACGCATTCAGAATATCCTGAGCGTAGACGGCATCGCGCTTTCGGCCCCGGTGACGTTTCGGGTCATCACAGAGCGGCCGCCCGTGGGCGACGTGTCGTGGGCATTTCTGAATTCGCCCACCAATGACAATATAACCGGAATCTCCTTTGCCACGCGGGACCTTGGGTACCTCGTAACGGCGGGCGGTGCAGTTTTCCGCACGACCAACGGCGGTCTCGTGTTCGGAGCGAGATTCAAGGACGTGGCGGTTGCCTCCACGGCGGCGATACGCGCTCCCACGGTGGACACCGTGTACATGGTGGGGTCGATCCTCATCAACTCAGTTGTACGTCGCGCCCTGTTCCGCTCGGTGAACGGGGGCATAAGGTTCGACACTGTGCGTACCGTACCTCAGATTGTCACGACGCTCTCGGTCGAGCGCGGCGCCAGCAATCGGATCACCGCTCTGTTCGGCGGGCAATTCGGTGCGCCGGCCGTGTATCGGTACGTGGAAGGAACCGGCGCATTCACGCAGGCTTCTGGCCTTCCGACGGGCACCTCGTTCGCGATTTCGGACGTGGCGCTCTCGAAGAACGCAGCCAACGCGGTTGTCACATTCCGTGGCGTCGGGGTTTCGGCGGGCACGGCGCAAGCCTTCCGTTCCACCGACGGAGGCTTGACGTTCACGCAGATCACGCTTCCAGCCGGCACATTCGGCCTGCGCGGGTCCGGGTTTGTCAACAACACGGTAGCGCTTCTCCTGGGTGATTCGTCGGTGGTGGTGCGCGTCGATGCAGTGACAGGGGTCGCTACCAGGATCACGCAGGGAGTGCCTCAGACAACCAGCGGCCCTGGCGGAGCAGTCACGACCTTTTCATTCAACCGGGCGTACTTCGAGCCGGGCGGCCAGATAGGATGGATAGTCGGGCGTACTGTCAGGAGGCAACCGGGAGTACCCGATGTGACGGGTGGCGTCATTTTGATATCGCGTGATGCCGGTCTCACGTGGACGCGGCAGGCGATCTCCGGCGCACCCAACAGCGGCCTGGACTTCGCGCCAGTGAACGACGTTCACGCACTTGCACCCGATTTCGCCACCCTCGGCGGAAATAACGGCCTGGTCGCAGCTCGCAAGAGCGACGTCCAGACCGGTGCCACGGCCTGCTCCTTCACCGAGCCATGACGAGCTCTTCCATGACGCAACTTCGCACGCTGAACCGGCACGCGCTCCGACGAGCAAGGCGTGCTCTGACTTTCGCGGCCAGTGTACTCGCTCTCGGGTTTCTGGCCATACCAGCTCCCGCGGCAGCGCAGGTGGTGCCAGGTGGTGACTTCGACATCTGCGACTACTGCGGTACGGTGGTGGGAAACACCATACGCCTGGTGGGACGCCAGGGCTTCGGAACCAATCGAGGGGTCTTTGTCCTGATGAACGCAGCCACGGATGAGGAAGACGTAGATCGTGATGGCTATGCGCCGGGCATTGATTTCACGACGCTTGTGGTTCGCGACACGAGCGACTTCATCAACATCGCCAATCCATCGCAAGTGATATTGCGAGCCAACTTCGTCGTCACCGACTTCCTCAACCCGCTCCTTAACGGTTTGTCGAATCCGGTGAGCTTTCTCATTAACGTACCCAATGGCACGCCGGCGGGGATCTATCGCGGGCGAATCGCGGTCTCGGATACGGTGAGACTCGCGGCTATCGGTCCGAATGGAAAACCGATCCGCACTGATGAAGTCGAGGTCGAAATAGAGGTCATACCATCACGTGGTATCGGTCTCGCGCAGGCCGACACCGGCCTGGCTCTGGACTCGCTCGTGCTCAGGGGACGCGCGGGCCAGTCCGTCAGCGGAGTGGTACGCATCGCCAACCTTGGGAATGTCGATCTGGAGAACGTAACCCTGGATGCCACGGACCTCATATCGACCTCAGGTACGGGGCTCCGAATTACCGATGACAGGATAACATTCTCGCCGACCACGGTATCACGCATTGCTCTGGGAGATACGGCACGGGTGACTGTCACCGTGCGAATTCCGACGGGACTACTGGCCGGGTCCTACAGAGGTGACCTGATAGTCCAGGCTGATGGAGTCCCGAGCATTCGCGTTCCGCTCACGGTGATCGTGACCACGGCGGGCGACATCGTATTCGAAAGCAATCCTGTCATTGGTCGTGCCGGTGATCTGGCTGTGATCATTTTCAATGGAGATCCGGGCACAAGATGGCACATGCGAATATTCGACATGATGGCGGTGACCACATTCGGCGCGACGAACGTTGTGTTCGCCGGAGGTGCCGGTGACACCACATCGGTGATCGGAGGTGACCAGGCTGTGCGCTTCACATGGCCACTGATAAACGGACGCGGCGAGGCGGTTGCCGGCGGCATGTACTACGTGGTTGTGGAAGTAATCCAGGATGGCGAGCCTCGCCAGTTGCGCGGCAAGCTCATGGTCATTCGCTGAGGAGCAACGCAATGAAAATGAAATATACGGTGTTCGGCGTTGCTCTCGTGGCGCTGGCGACGCAATCGGCGAACGCGCAGAGCACATGTCCCGATTCGCCAAACTTTGCGTCGGGCGACTGTGACGGCGGCGTTCACAGCATGACCATACTTGGCATTCCGATATCACCACGGGCGGTGGCTCTGGGCGAGGCGATGGCGGCGATTACTCGTGATCCAGCGACGATCTGGTACAACGCCGCCGGGCTTGCCGGGCTCCGCACGAATGCTTTGACAGTGAATGCGGCACAACGTTTCGCGGAGACACAGATTCTGGGCGCCGCAGTAGCGTTTCCGACGGAAATCGCGACCTTCGGCATCGGGGCTAGAGTCTTTAACGCCGGAACAGTGGAAGAGCGGGTTTCGGCGGAGCTGACAGGTAGAACCATTCGAGCCTACCAGTTTGCGCTGGAAGGCGGTGGCGCGCTTCAGATCGCTGACTGGTGGCGCTGGGGAGGAACTCTCGTCTTCTCGCAGGAAGTTCTGGGCGATGAGACCCAGGGCTCGGTGGGAATCAATTCCGGCATGCAGTTCGATTTTCGTGATCGTTTCAACATTGGCGTCGGCTTCCGCAACTGGGGAACCAACGTCAACTTCGACGACGCATTCGACGGCTTCGAGCCACCGCTGTACGGTTATGCTGGTGTCGGTTTCGACCTCCTTCGGCAGCGCAACCTGATACAGACACCCATGCTCTTCCGGGGCGAACCGATCATCTTCGATGCCAAGGTGCTCGGTCAGGTAAATATTCCCGACAGGCAGGAGCCAACCCTCCACGCCGGGGTCGAAGCGACCATAAACGGCGTGGCTGTGGGGCGCATCGGCTACCAGACCGGTGACGACAACCGGAAGGGCTTGTCCCTGGGTGCCGGCGTGAACGTCGGACAATTCCGGCTAGAGTACGCGTTTCGGAACTACAGGAACGGAGGAGCGAGCTTCTTCGAGAACGACCCGATTGGGGATGCGCACAATGTGAGCTTCACCTACTTCTGGGGCGAGGAGCGTACGAACGTGCCCGTGGTGCCGGTGGTCGTCACACAGCCGGTTGATACCGCGGCAATCAACAGAGCCGTCACCGAAGCGATTCGAGAGCAGCTCCAGCAACTGCGGCCGCTGCTGGACAGCCTTCGCATGGCGCGCGTGGAAGTGCAGCAGGTGAGCGACCTCGTGTCCAAGTACATCGTCCCGGTATACTTCGGCTTCGATTCATCCGAGGTTCGGGAGCAGGACATTCAGGTGCTCTCGCAGGTCGCCGAGGTGATCAGACGGGTGTATCCGACAGCTCTGGTTACCATCGAGGGGTTTGCCGATCCTGCGGGATCGGTAGAGTACAATCTGCGCCTGTCGCAGCGGCGCGCCGACGCCGTGAAGGCTGTCATGGTGACCCGGTTCAACATGCCGGACCGTCAGTTGAAAACGGTCGGCTACGGCAAGCAGCCCGAACGCCAGGTGACGCCAGGCGCTCAGCGTGATGATCCGGGCGCGGTAGGTAACCGGCGCGTGACGTTCACGATCGACGCGACGCAGAGGTTCTAGTAAGACAGGTA
This sequence comes from Gemmatimonadaceae bacterium, assembly GCA_046261975.1. Lineage (GTDB taxonomy): Bacteria > Gemmatimonadota > Gemmatimonadetes > Gemmatimonadales > Gemmatimonadaceae > JBHENQ01. The sequence goes on from JBHENQ010000185.1 coordinate 25,638, forward strand.
ACAGGTAACACGTTACAGGTAACAGACAGGTAGGACGACGACAGGCGAAGCGAATCTTCCGCTTCGCCTGTTCGTCTTTGTCTGGGCAGCCGCCGTGGGGTTGGCTGCCGAGTTTGCCAACCTGGGCTGCGAGAGCTAACTTTAGTGGCTAGTTACGTTTCGGAAGTTCTGAACCAACCAGTGCGGACGCGAGTACGCCCGTGAGAATAACAGTCATTGGAACGGGCTACGTCGGCCTGGTGGTCGGTGCGTGCCTCGCCGAGACCGGCAATGATGTTATCTGCGCGGACGTCGACGACCGCAAGATCACCGGCCTGAAGCGCAACGAACTGCCCATCTACGAACCTGGTCTGTCAGACCTGGTCGAGCGAAACCAGGCCGAAGAACGTCTCTCCTTCACGACCGATATTCCCTCCGCAATTGCGCAGGCCGAAGTTGTTTTCATAGCAGTTGGCACTCCGCCAGACGAGGACGGCTCGGCAGACCTACGCCACGTTCTCGACGTCGCTGCGATGATCGGGAAGCACATGCGCCGGGAGCTTGTTGTAGTGACCAAGTCAACGGTCCCGGTCGGCACTGCTGCACGAGTGATGGAGACTATCGGCAAACATGCCGAGTACCCGTTCCACATCTGCAGCAATCCCGAGTTCCTCAAGGAAGGGGCGGCTGTAGAGGACTTCATGCGACCTGACCGGGTAGTGCTGGGAGTTGAAACCGACGCGGCGCGCTCTGCGATGGCCGAGCTCTACGCGCCGTTCGTTCGAACGGGCAAGCCAATAATCTTCATGGACATCCCGTCAGCCGAGATGACCAAGTACGCCGCGAATGCTATGCTTGCGACGCGCATTTCCTTCATGAACGAGATTGCCAATCTCTGCGAGCTCGTTGGCGCGAACGTAGACCAGGTCCGAAAGGGTATTGGTAGCGACAGTCGTATCGGTCAATCATTTCTGTTCCCAGGACCGGGTTACGGCGGCTCCTGCTTCCCGAAGGATGTGAAGGCGCTGATAAGGATGGGCAGCTCCGTTGGGAATCAGTTGTGTGTTCTTCAGGCGGTGGAAGAGGCGAATGAACGCCAGAAGCGCCTGCTGTTCCAGAAGCTGCTGGTAGCGCTTGACGGCAAGGTGCAAGGCAGCAGGGTCGCCGTGTGGGGTCTCGCGTTCAAGCCCCAGACGGATGACATGCGCCAGGCGCCGTCACTCACTCTCATAGAGAATCTGATCGAGGCCGGCGCCATCGTTGTTGCGCACGATCCGGTTGCGATGCCCGAAGCGCGACGACGTCTGGACGGACGCGTGGCGTTTACAGAAACCAACTACGAAGCGCTCGAGGACGCCGATGCGCTCGTCGTGGTGACCGACTGGAACGCGTACCGCCATCCGGATTTCCCGCGCATCAAACAACTGCTGAGGCAGCCGATCGTGGTTGACGGCCGTAATCTATACGATCCCGGCAGGATGGAATCGCTTGGGTTCTCATACTATTCGATCGGCCGTCCCATCGCCACCGGAGCGTCGAGGAAGCCGGGTAAGGGAGTCTCGATTTGAGAGTGCTCATCACGGGCGCGGCCGGCTTCCTCGGCTCACACCTGTGCGACAGATTCATCAGTGAAGGACACGATGTCGTCGGCCTCGATAACTTCATCACCGGGGGCCCTGACAATATCGCACATCTCCTGGGTAACAACCGATTCGAGTTCGTGCGGCACAATATCTCGGTGCCCACGTACGTGTCCGGCCAGATTGATGGAGTGCTCCATTTCGCATCGCCTGCGAGCCCGGTGGACTATCTCGAGCATCCCATCCCTACGCTCAAGGTGGGAGCGCTGGGCACACACAACGCGCTGGGATTGGCCATGGCAAAGGGCGCGCGATTCTTCCTGGCGTCCACCTCGGAAGTGTACGGCGATCCACTCGTGCACCCACAACCGGAGAGCTACTGGGGCAACGTCAATCCGGTAGGTCCAAGGGGGGTGTATGACGAGGCGAAGCGATTCGCCGAAGCGTTAACCATGGCCTACCACCGTTTTCACGGTCTCGATACCAGGATCGTGCGAATCTTCAATACCTACGGCCCCCGCATGCGGCCGCGCGACGGCCGGGTGGTGTCCAACTTCATAGTCCAGGCACTCAGCGGAGAACCGATAACCATCTATGGCGACGGGCTGCAAACCCGCAGCTTCTGCTATGTGTCTGACGAAATTGAGGGACTTTACCGGCTCTTCATGAACGGGGACAGCGAGCCCACCAACATCGGGAATCCCACCGAGTATTCGGTGCGACAGATCGCCGAGCTCGTCGTGGAGCTAACTGGCGCTACATCTCCGGTTGTCTATCAAGAGCTGCCCGTGGACGACCCGAGGGTGCGCAGGCCCGATATCGCTCGAGCGCGCGCTATGCTCGGTTGGGAGCCAAAGGTTGACCTTCGGGACGGAATAATGCTCACCATTGAGTATTTTCGCACGCGCCTCACAGCAGATCAGTCGGTCAGTGTCTGAAAGTGTGCTGATCACGGGTGCGGCCGGCTTCATAGGCTCGCACGTGGTGGATACGATGCTGGATCGCGGTTGCAGTGTTGCGGGTCTGGATAACTTCGACTCTTTCTATGATCCTGCCATAAAGCGCGCAAACCTCGCCAGAGCGCTGGAATCGCCCCGATTCAGCCTGATCGAAGCTGACGTGCGCGACGCAGCCGCGATGCGCCGCGCAATGAAGGAGACAGAGCCGGATGTCGTAGTGCATCTGGCAGCACGCGCGGGAGTACGTCCGTCCATTGCCTTTCCAGCGCTCTATGCGGACGTCAACATCGTTGGAACGACGGTGTTGCTGGAGAGCGCCAGAGAAGCCGGCGTGAGACGGGTGGTTAACGCGTCCAGCTCCTCAGTCTATGGAAACGCGTCCAAGGTGCCTTTCAGTGAATCGGATTCGGCGGTTGCGCCAATCAGCCCCTACGCCGCCACCAAGAGGGCCGCGGAACTGGTTTGCGAGTCATTCTCGCACCTGTATCCTGAGCTGCGACTTATATCCTTGCGGTTCTTTACAGTTTATGGACCGAGGCAACGGCCCGATCTTGCGATCCACAAGTTCGCAAGACTTATCGAACAAGGTTCTCCGGTGCCGCTATTCGGCGACGGTTCTTCGGCGAGGGATTATACTTATATCACCGATACTCTCGCCGGCGTCGTGGGGGCGATAGAAAGGACGCGTCTCGTGTCGCACGGGCATGAGACCTTCAACCTCGGCGCTTCAGCCACTACCACTTTGAGTGAGCTCGTATCGCTCCTGGAGGACGCGCTAGGCAAACGGGCTATTCTGGAGCAACTGCCCGATCAGCCCGGCGACGTACGATGCACTTATGCGGACGTCACGAGGGCACGCTCCGCGCTCGGCTATTCTCCTTCCGTTCCTATACGCGTTGGGATCAAACGTTTCGCGGAATGGTTTCGATCCAAAGCCGAGATGCCTGCGGGAACGACGCAGTCGAACTGACTTCAAACTCAAGGGTACACAGTTCATTCATGACGCTTCCGCGTATTGCGACCTTCCTGCTGGGCGTACTCCTGTTGGCCAGCGCTGCGTGCCGTGGTACGGTTTTCCGTCCGGCGAACTTCAAGGACAACCGGGCACTCTTCGACGCCTCGGTGAAGGAGCTCGAGCGCCGAAACTGGGACAACGCCGTGGCGGGGTTCGAGCGTCTGACACTGGAGCTCCCGGCGCGCGATCCGCTGATGACGCTCTCGCTCTTCTACCTTGGCAAGGCTCACGAGGGGAAGAAGGAGAACCTTCTGGCCGCTCAGAGCTACACCCGCATAGTGGAAGGTTTCCCCGACGACACGCTTGCCGACGACGGCCTCCTCCTTGCCGGACGGGCCTACGCCAGGCTGTGGCGAAGGCCGGACCTGGATGCCCAGTACGGCGAAACGGCGCTCAGTACCTTTCAGACAATGCTCGCGCTCTTTCCCAGCTCTCCCCTGAAAGCGGAGGCGGAGAAGGAAGTCGCCCGTCTGAACCAGTGGTTCGCCACAAAGCTTTACGAGAACGGAATGCATTACTTCGGCAGAAAGGCGTACGATTCGGCGATCATCTACTTCACTGACGTCGGGAAGCTCTATCCGGACACCCCGCGCGCGCGTGACGCTCTGATACGCCTTGCGCAAGCGTACGATCGGATCCGCTATCGTGACGACGCGAGCGAGACATGCGCGAAGCTTCGTCAAACCTATCCAGGCGACCGGGAAGTAGCGGAAGTGTGTGGGGTGGTGCCAAGGACGGCAGCGTCATCCACGCCGTAAAGCCACAAGGCCGCTGCGAAAGGCAGAGAGACGTGCGGCTCGGCATATTTGGCGGAACATTCGATCCACCCCATGCGGGCCACCTTCTTGTAGCCAGCGACGCCTGCGACCTGCTTTCGCTCGACAAGCTCGTATTCGTGCCCGCCGGAGCGCCTCGGTTCAAGATGAGCAGTGTGGAGGCGTCCCCGGAACAGCGACTGAAGATGCTCGAGCTAATGATCGCCGGCGACGGTCGTTTCGCCGTCGACAGCGTCGAAATCAATCGAAAGGGGTTATCTTACACGCTCGACACTTTGGTATGGTTCGCGGAGCAATTTCCCCTGGCGGAGCGCTTCCTGCTCATCGGCGCGGATCTGGTGGAGCAGTTCCCAACCTGGCGCGAGCCGGACCGCATTCTTGCCCTGGCGAAGGTCGTAGTGCTCGATCGACTGACCGAGCTGGCTTCTGCGGATGTGGTCCACGGCCACGGAATAGAAAGCGGTTTCGTTGGAGCAGTCGCACCGGCGGGGTTCCTGCGCCTTGGCACCAGGGTCGTTCAGCTGTCCTCCACTGAGGTAAGGTCGCGGGTGCGTGCCGGCAAGCCGATCCACGGATTCGTGTCCGATGCAGTGGGTGACTATATCAGAAAGAACGGACTGTACCAAATAGGGATTAGGGATTAGGGATTAGGGATTAGGGATTAGGGATTAGGGATTAGGAAATAGGAAATAGGAAAGACTTCATGTTCAAGTGGGCGCTCAGAAGAGTTTTCGGAACGCGGCATGCGCGTGAGCTGCGTCGTTTGCAGCCGATAGTCGACACGATTAACGAGGAATACGAACGGCTTCAATGGGTTTCCGAGCGCGAGCTCCAGACTCAGACCGAGAAATTTCGCGGGATCATCCAGGAGCGCGTACGAGATCTCGAAGCTCGCATCGCGGATCTGAAACGCGAGAAGCATAGCAATGCCGATCCCGCCGAACGTGAGCGAATCGATGATGAGCTGACCGGCCGCGATGGAAAGGGCGGCTTGGAAGGAGAGCTTCGGGACACGATCGCTGAGGTGCTCGACGAGATCCTTCCGGAGGCTTTCGCCACTGTACGCGAGGCCTGCAGGCGCCTTCTGGGAAGCACGGTTCAGGTAACCGGCCACCCCACTGAGTGGAACATGGTGCCGTACGACGTTCAACTCATGGGGGGTTATCAGCTCCACGAGGGAAAGATCGCCGAGATGGCCACGGGCGAAGGAAAGACGCTCGTCGCGACGCTGCCATTGTATCTGAACGCCCTGGCAGGTAAAGGCGTTCATCTCGTCACTGTCAACTCGTACCTGGCGAAGCGCGACTCCCAATGGATGGGTCACGTCTTCAAGTATCTGGGACTTACGGTAGGATGCCTGGATGACAGCGAGCCGGGTACACCCGAGCGGCGCGCGGCGTACCTGTGTGACATAACCTACGGGACGAACAACGAGTTCGGCTTCGACTACCTGCGCGACAACATGGTGGCTGCGCTGGACCAACGCGTGCAACGCCCGCACTACTTCGCCATCGTCGACGAGGTCGACTCCGTTCTGATCGACGAAGCCCGGACGCCGTTGATCATCTCCGGACCGGTCGGGAGCGAGAGCGACGAGCAGTACCGGGAGCACAACGCAGCGGTATCCCGGCTCGCGCGGGCGCAGAGTGACGTCGTCAACAAGCTGGTGGCAGAAGCGGAAAATGCACTCGAGGCAGGCGACGACGAAATCGCCGGGATGCGGCTCTATCAAGCGCAATTGGGCTCGCCCAAGAACAAGCGGTTGCTGAAGGTGCTGCAGGAAACCGGCGCCAAGCAACTGGCTCAAAAGATGGAACTGGAGCACATCGCGGATCGCAAGCAACACGCCTCGCGCCGAAGGTTCCAGGACATCGAGGAGCGCCTTCTTTTCGTGCTCGATGAGAAGGGACACACCGTCCATCTTACCGACGCCGGCGTGGACTTCATGTCTCCGAGTGACCACGATGCGTTCCTGCTTCCGGATATTTCGGAGGCGGTACACCGGATAGATCGGGACCACGATCTGACACCGCAGCAGAAACTCGACGGGCGTGCGGAGATCGAGCGCGAGTACGCGATGAAGAGCGAGAAGCTGAACATCGTTCATCAGCTGCTGCGGGCGCACGCGTTGTATGAGAAGGACGTGAACTACGTGGTGCAGGAAGGGCAGGTACTCATCGTCGACGAGTTCACGGGTCGTACGATGCCGGGCCGGAGGTGGTCGGAGGGACTGCACCAGGCGGTGGAGGCCAAGGAAGGGGTTCAGGTGAAGGGTGAGACGCAGACGATGGCGACCATCACCATACAGAACTACTTCCGGATGTACGAGAAACTGGCCGGCATGACCGGTACAGCCGAAACCGAAGAGACGGAGTTCTTCCAGATCTACAAGCTTGAGGTCGCGGTCATCCCCACTAACAAGCCGATGATCCGAGATGACCGTCACGATCTCATCTACAGAACGCGCCGCGAGAAGTACAACGCGATCCTGGAAGAGACTGAACGTCTCCACAAGCTGGGGTATCCGGTGCTAGTCGGAACGGTAAACGTGGACGTGTCGGAGACGCTGTCGCGTATGTTCCAGCGCGCCGGCCTGCGACACAATGTGCTGAACGCAAAGTATCACCAGCGCGAGGCTGAGATCGTCGCCGGCGCCGGACAGCCGGAGGCGGTTACGATCGCCACGAACATGGCCGGCCGCGGTACGGACATAAAACTTGGGCCCGGTGTCACTGTCTCCAAGCCATCTGTTGTGAAGGACGAGGAGGGCAAGGAAGTAGAGGTAACAGAGGATGGCGGGCTCCACATCATCGGTTCTGAGCGTCACGAGTCCCGCCGAATTGACCGCCAGCTCCGAGGCCGCTCGGGTCGTCAGGGGGATCCCGGCGCGTCCCAGTTCTTCCTTTCCCTTGAAGACGATCTCATGCGGTTGTTTGGCTCGGAGCGCATCGCCAAGCTGATGGATCGCATGGGTGCGCAGGAGGGCGAGGTTCTAACGCACCCTCTCATCACGCGCTCGATCGAACAGGCGCAGAAGCGCGTGGAACTTCAGAATTTCATGGCGCGCAAGCGCCTCCTCGAGTACGACGACGTGATGAACCAGCAGCGCGAGGTGATCTACTCGCGTCGCTCCTTCGCGCTCGAGCGCGGTGAGGAGTTGAAGGAGGAGGCTCTGCGCATGGTTGATCGGGCGCTGGAGCGGCGCGTCGAGAAGAGTTTCGCCATGGCCGAGACTCCCGAAGAGTGGGACAGAGCGCTTCTTCGTCAGGAGCTGCTCATGCACTATCTGCTGACGGTGCGGGAGATGGAGGACGAGGCCGAAGGGCCGCCCTCTGGCCTGCAGGACACGAAGGAACATGTCCGAGCTGCCGGGCAGACGGCCTTCGCCAACAAGCTCGCGAGCTTGGGAGAGTATTCCGATCAGCTGCTGGCGCTGGTGATGCTCAACGTGATCGATGAGAAGTGGAAGGACCACCTCTACGATCTGGATCAGTTGCGGGCAGCAATTCACTACCGGTCGTGGGGCCAGAAGGATCCGCTCATCGAGTACAAGCAGGAAGCGTTCTCGATGTTCGAGGAGCTCATGGCAGACATCGCGAATACGTTCGCCGAGCGGTTCTTGCGCGTGCAGCTCGTTTTCAATCCACCGGCGGCGGCGCCACAGCGGCCGGCGCGGCCCTCCAAGCGGTACAACGCGCTAGGAGTTCTGGAGGATGTTCCAGTGGAGGAACCGAGCGGGAACGGCGCCGATGGGGACGGCGAAGCCACCAGGCCAGAGGAGCCTCCCAGGCAGAAACCGGCAGCTAGGAGCGAGCCCACCATAGTCGGTGCGGGTCGCCCTCGCACCTTGAGCGATGACTCGGCGAGCACACCCCGCAACTGGACGAACGTTGGGCGGAACGACCCATGCCCGTGCGGCTCGGGAAAGAAGTTCAAAAAGTGTCATGGAGCAACGGTGCGATAGGGTTTGTGAAGCGCAAGTCGTCGCCGCTGCGGCGCTATGTCGCGTTTCTGCGCGCCATCAACGTGGGGGGTCACACGGTGAAGATGGACCGCCTCCGCACACTCTTCGAGTCGGTTGGACACGCTAACGTGACGACCGTCATCGCGAGTGGGAATGTCATCTTTGACTCTCCCGTCGAGGACGCACCGGGGCTCGAGCGGCAGCTGGAGCAAAAGCTGGCAGAGGTTCTAGGCTACGCCGTGGACACCTTCATTCGATCCACGGACGAGGTAGTGGAGATTGCGCGCTACGAACCTTTCGCAGCGCCCCTGGACGCCGGAAGCCATGCACTAAACATCGCTTTCCTGTCGTCCCCACCAGGCAAGGAGGCGCAACGCAAGCTTACGACTTTTCGCACCCGCCTTGATGCTTCCACGTTCATGGGCGTGAGGTGTACTGGTTGCGACGCACCGGTCTTGGTGAATCGCTCTTCACCGGCGCGCTCCTGGAAAAAACGATGGGCATGCCGGCAACGATGCGTAATGCAAACACGGTGAGAAGGCTGGCTGACAAATTCGCGGACGGTTGAACTGCCAATGACGATGTCAGAGACTTGAGATCCGGCTGAGTACGAAGCCGTGGCGTGCGCGGCCACGTCTTGTCACACGATTGCAGGTTTGTTTGTTCCTCCTACGACGCCTTACGGACAAGGAGGGAATCGTGTGGCTAGAGCGAAGCAGAACTGGGATTGCTGGGCTGGTCGCATCGACGTTCGTTACGCTCGCGGTGGCGGTCGTGACCGAGTGGTCGGACGCGCAGGCACAGCCCGTCTTTGATCGCACCAGAGACCGCGGTGCCGGCTTGCCTACCTCGATGTTTGGCATCTACATCGAGAGGGGAGAGCTCCTCGTCTACCGCTTCTTCGAGTACTATCTCGACAAGGACGCGGAATATAGCCCCAACGAACTGGGCTATGGCCTGGATCAGGACTTCCGCGGAAAGTACCGGGCCAGCGAGGGACTGCTTCTGCTGGCCTATGGGCTCTCCGACAGACTCGCGGTGGAATTCGAGGCCGCCGTCATCACTGCGAGGCTGGAAAAGTCCCCGGACGACCCAACGAACGTGCCGTCCGTCGTGGAGGAATCCGGATTAGGAGATGTGGAGGGTCAGCTCCGCTGGCGCTGGAACCGAGAAACCGCCTCACGTCCGGAGATTTTCTCCTACTTTGAGGCCGTGGCGCCCGTGCAGAAAAAAAAGAGGCTCATCGGAACCCAGAATTGGGAGTTCAAGCTCGGCACGGGCATCGTTCGCGGTCATAGCTGGGGCACGACTACGCTGCGCGCGGCGGTCGAGTACGACGCAGCGGAACAGAGCTTTGGTCTGGGCGAGTTTGCCATAGAGTACCTGAAGCGGATCTCACCGAGCTTTCGCGCCTTCACCGGGATAGAGGGAGCCGGAGACGAGCTTGAGTTGATCACCAAGGCTCAGGTATTTCTCCGGTCAAACATCATCCTCAAGCTGAACAACGCCTTCGGTGTGACCTCAAAAGCCACGGACTGGGCCCCGGAAATCGGAGTAATGTTTTCATTTCGATGAGCACCACGGAGTGACCGGCCGCATACAGGCAAGCGCTTCAAGGCGCCACGGATTTCACGGATAGCCACCGATACCGCGAAGCGGTTCGTCCCCCAACCGGCTGTCCTATCAGTGTGATCCGCGTAATCCGTGGCAAGGTTTGCCAGATGCGAGGTTCCAGCGACAGCGTGCCTGCGTGTGCGGGAAACCGATGCCGTCCCTACCGGGCCTCCATTGTCTATTAGTGACCGGAGGATACCCAATCGGTCATTATGGCAGAGGAAAACATCTCACCAAAGTCTGGATTCGGGGCGCTTACGGTATTAAGTATACGTGAGTTGCCACGCTCCGAGCGACCACGCGAGAGGCTTACCACTCTGGGTGCACGATCCCTGAGCTCCGCGGAACTACTGGCGATAATAGTGGGATCAGGCACAGGAGGACGATCAGCGCTCGGTCTGGGGCAGGACATCCTGGCCAGGGCCGGCGGGTCGCTCAGACGCATTGGTGCGCAGCCAGTGGCGGCGCTCACGGCGCTGGCAGGCGTTGGGAAAGCGAGGGCGGTTGCGATTCACGCGGCGCTGGAGCTGGGACGGCGAATGGCCGGCGAGTTGCGTGAGGAAGGAGTACCGCTGCGGTCGCCACGAGATGTGCACGCGGTGTTCGCTCCGCGGCTGGAAGACGTGCCGGTCGAAGAGTTTCACGTCGGCATTCTGGATACTCAGCACCGGCTGGAGCGGGACATAACGATCACGCGCGGAATCCTCAATTCCTCGCTCGTGCATCCGCGCGAGGTGTTCCGCGAGGCGATCGCGGAGGGGGCGGCGGCGATCGTGCTCGTTCACAACCATCCGAGCGGCGACCCCACGCCTTCGATGGATGACAGAGTTGTTACGGAGCAGATAGTGGCGTCCGGCAGGATCTTGGACATCCCGGTCCGCGACCACGTGATCATTGGACGCGGGCGATACGTGAGCTTCGCGGAGGCAGGGCTTCTTTGACGGCAACACCGGCGCTAAGGACAATAATCCCGAACTGGGACCTCGAACGCGAGCCGCAGGTCGAACGGCTTGACGTCGAGCTTCTGGCGCGCGCCTATCAGTTCAGCCAGCGAGCGCACCAGGGACAGAAACGGTCATCCGGGGATGCGTTCGTGTCCCATTGCGTGGAGGTTGCCAAGATTCTGGCTGAGCTCCATCTGGACTCCGTCACTGTTGCGAGCGGTTTGATCCACGACGTTGTGGAAGATACGTCCGTTACCGTGGCCGACGTGGAGCGCGAGTTCGGCCCGGACATAGCCCACATCGTGGACGGCGTGACTAAAATCGGAAATATCACCTTCCGGTCGACGGAGGAGCGCCAGGCTGAAAACTATCGGAAGTTGTTGCTCTCGATCGCCAAGGACGTTCGCGTCATTCTGATCAAGCTCGCTGACCGGCTCCACAACATGCGCACGCTGGATTTCCTGCCCGAGGAGAAGCGCCAGCGAATATCGCAGGAGACCATGGATCTCTATGCTCCGATGGCGCACCGCTTCGGTATGGCAAGAATGCGGTGGGAGCTCGAGGACCTGTCCTTCAAGCATCTGGAGTCCGCGGAATACAAGAAGCTGGCGAAGCTGGTGTCGCAGAAGCGCGGGGAAAGAGAAAAGCTGATCGGCAAGCTGCTGGAGCCGCTGATACGGCAACTGGCGGCTGCGAACATCAAGGACGTTGAAGTAACAGGCCGGCCGAAGCACCTGTGGTCGATTTACAAGAAGATGAAACAGCGCGACAGGCAGTACCAGGACATCTACGATCTCATGGCTATTCGTGTGCTGTGCAACACGGTTGCAGACTGCTATCACGCTCTGGGGATAATTCACGACGGTTGGACGCCCATTCAGGAACGCATCAAGGACTACATAGCGCAGCCCAAGTCGAATGGATATCAATCGCTGCATACCACGGTTTTCGGGCCGGGCAAGCAACTGTTCGAGATACAGATTCGCACGCGTGAGATGCATCAAACGGCCGAGTACGGAATCGCGGCGCACTGGATTTACAAGGAGGGCGGGCCGGAACGGCGTGCCGGGGCCGGGGGCGTCGGAACCACGGGGGGAGGCAAAAGCGGCAGCCGCGGCGATTTCGATGATCGGATAGCGTGGTTCCGCCAGATTCTCGAGGCGCAACTCGACGCGCGAAACCCTGATGAGTTTCTCGAGCTTCTCAAGCTCGACCTCTATCAGGAGGAGATCTTCGTTTTCACTCCGGCTGGAGACGTCATCCAGCTTCCCAAAGGTGCGACGCCGATTGATTTCGCGTTCGCGGTGCACACTGATGTCGGACTCCATTGTCAAGGCGCGCGCGTGAACGGGCGAATCGCGCCGCTGAGCCGCGCACTGAAGAATTCGGATACCGTGGAGGTTCTGACGGCGACCACCGCTCGCCCCAGCCGCGACTGGCTCGCGCACGTCAGGACCGGCCGCGCACGGCACAAGATCAGACAGTGGATCAAGCAGGAGGAGCAGCAGACGTCGGGCAGGCTCGGCAGGGAGATTCTGGATCGTGAAGTGCGCCGGCGCAACCTGGCAAAGCCGGATGATGCGCAGCTTGAAGCAGCAGCGGAGGAGCTGGGTCTCAACGACGCTCGCCATCTCATCGCCTCGCTGGGTCAGGGCGATGTGAGCGTCGGTCACGCACTCAAGGTGATCTTTCCTGAGCTGGACGCGGCGCCCCCCGAGACGCCGGTAAAGTCCAGCGCCTTCGAGCGACTGGTGCAGCGAATGCGCGGCACGTCGAAAGGGGTCCGGATACAGGGAGTGGACGGTTTGATGGTCCGCTACTCGCAGTGCTGCCAGCCAGTGCCCGGAGATCCCGTCGTCGGCTACGTGACCAGGGGCCGCGGTGTGAGCATTCATCGAGGCGACTGTCCCAACCTGCTTATGCTTTCGCACGAACCCGAACGGCGTCTCGACATAGACTGGCAGGAGCTGGAAGGCGAGACGTTCATTGTCCGGTTGGCGATAGAGGGATTCGACCGGCGTGGTCTCTATGCGGACGTGGCTGCCGCGGTAACCGAGACCGGGACTAACATCAAGAGCATCGAGTTGCGCACTGGAGAGGGAGGTGGAGTATCCGGGGCCGTGCTGGTGGAGGTGGAAAACCTCAATCACCTGCAAAAGATTCTGCGCGGAGTGCGCAAGGTGAAAGGCATCACCGACGTCGCTCGGCGCGAGAGAATAGCCACTGAGTCGTGAGCCCAGGAGCGGTACGTTGACAGCCAGCTTCGATCTGCGTGCACCCTTCGAACCGGCAGGCGACCAGCCGCGGGCAATCGCCGAGTTGGTGGCGGGTCTCGAACGCGGCGACCGTTTTCAGACCTTGCTGGGCGTAACAGGGTCGGGAAAGACGATGACGATGGCCAACGTCATAGCCGCGCACAGCCGGCCTACACTCGTGCTATCGCATAACAAGACGCTGGCGGCCCAGCTGTATGGCGAGCTGAAGGGTTTCTTTCCGCACAACGCGGTGGAGTACTTCATATCGTACTACGACTATTACCAGCCCGAGGCTTACGTCCCGACGACGGACACATACATAGAAAAGGATGCTTCGATCAACGAAGACATCGACCGTCTAAGGCTGCGCGCTACCTCGAGCCTAATGGAACGATCGGATGTGATAATAGTTGCCACAGTCTCCGCGATCTACGGTCTCGGCGACCCGGTGACTTATCGGGAGACGATGGTAACCGTCGAGCGTGGGCAGCGTATCCCGCGCGATCAGATTCTGCGCCAGCTCGTGGGCATACAGTATTCCAGGAACGACGTGAGTTTCGATCGAGGAACCTTCCGCGTTCGCGGCGACACCGTTGAGATTCTGCCGGCGTACGAAGAGCAGGGAGTCAGGCTGGAGTTGTGGGGCGACGAGGTCGAGCGCGTCTCCAAGATCGATTCGCTGACGGGAGAGACCATAGCGACGCTTGAACGCGCCGCCATCTACCCGGCCAAGCACTTCGTGACGCCTCGTGCAACCGTCGAGCGCGCAGCCGGGCAGATCCGACAGGAGTTGGTGGAGCGGCTGGAGGAGTTGCGCGCGGCCGGGAAGTTGCTGGAGGCTCAGAGGCTGGAGTCTCGCACTAACTTCGACATCGAAATGATGTTGGAGATCGGCACCTGCGCAGGCATAGAGAACTACTCGCGCCACCTCTCCGGCCGCCGTGTCGGAGAGCGCCCAGCATGCCTGATCGACTATTTCCCTGAAGACTTCCTCGTGATCGTGGACGAGTCGCACGTCACGCTTCCACAAATCGGAGGGATGTTCAACGGCGATCGCGCGCGAAAGCTGACGCTCGTGGAGTACGGCTTCCGCCTCCCCAGCGCGCTGGATAACCGGCCGCTAACGTTCGATGAGTTCCTGACACTGACGCCCCGGGCGCTCTTTGCGTCCGCCACTCCAGGCGATCTCGATCTCAGCCTGAGTGAAGGAGTGGTGGTGGAGCAGATCATAAGGCCAACGGGTCTTGTGGATCCCGAAATCGATGTGAGACCCGTCGCAGGACAGGTCGACGATCTCCTGAACGAGATTAGAATACGCGAGCGAAAGAACGAACGAGTTCTGGTGACGACGCTCACCAAGCGCATGGCAGAGGATCTGACCGACTATCTGCAGCAGGTGGGCGCGCGCGTGCGATATATGCACTCCGACATCGATGCCATCGAGCGAATTGAAATCATTCGCGGCCTGCGACTGGGCGACTTCGACGTTCTCGTCGGCATCAACCTGTTGCGCGAGGGACTGGACTTGCCTGAGGTGTCACTCGTAGCGGTACTGGATGCCGACCAGGAAGGTTTTCTGCGCAGCGACCGCTCTTTGATCCAGACGATAGGTCGTGCGGCACGCCACGTCAGCGGTCGCGCCATCTTCTACGCTGACCGAATTACGGGCTCGATGCAGCGCGCTCTCGATATAACGGCCCGGCGCCGAGATCTTCAGATAGCCTACAACAAGGAGCATGGAATCTCGCCTCGAAGCGTCATCAAGAGCACCGACCAGGTGCGGTTGATCACGAGAGTGGCTGACGCGAGAAGCGAACGTGAAGGGGGGGGGGCCAGAGTTGCAGAGCCGCGAAGAGCGTATGGGCCCGAAGTAAAGCTGTCCGACCTGATCCAAATGCTCGAGGCGCAGATGAAGGCTGCCGCGGCGGAACTGGACTTCGAGGCGGCTGCCCGGCTTCGCGATGAACTGTTCGAGTTGCGGCTGCGAGCCGAGGAGGACGCTGCTAGTGGCGGCGCATCAGGACCGCCGTCAAAGTCACCTCGCACTTCCGCGGCCGGCCGGAGCGGCGCAGGGCACCCGCGCGCTCGCAGTAGGCGATAAGTGCCGGCGCCGTATCACCACATCGTGCCGCCACTGGCGTCGCGCGGTCAACTCGCTTTCACCCTTGCCGAGTTGGAAGAGTGGGGAGAACGCTTCGGGCGGGCGGTGCGAGCCCCACTGGTCATCGCACTCTCGGGCGAGCTAGGCGCTGGCAAGACTACGTTGGCGCGCTCGATCTGCCGCGGATTCGGTGTGACGGAAGAGGTAACGAGTCCTACATTCGCGCTGGTTCACGAGTATGCGGCACCCAGGTTTCCGGTCCTCCACGTGGACCTGTTTCGGCTGGAGGGCCCTTCGCAGTTGGAGAATATTGGGTGGGACGAAATTGTTTCCGCTCATGCCCTTGTTCTCATCGAGTGGGCCGAGCGCGCGGCACATATGCTGCCTCCTTCCTCCGTGAGAATCGATCTCGAGCATCTCGCGGGCGACCCCGATCGGCGCCTGGTGCTGGCTGGATGAAGCAGAGTCTCACGCTCGCTCTGGATGCGTCAACGTATCTCGGAAGTGTAGCCGTCGTATCTGGCGATCGGGTTCTGGCGGAATGTGAGGTGGCGATGCGAGGCGAGTTCAACGAGCGCCTCATGCCGGCAGTTGCTTCCACGCTTGCGAGCGCCAACGCATCGCAACGCGACGTTCGGTGTATCGCCTGCGGTGCCGGGCCCGGAAGTTTCACCAGCCTCAGGATCGCGGGGTCCATTGCCAAAGGACTCGCCACAGGTTGGGGCGTGTCATTCGTTCCGGTCCCCTCACTTCTGCTAATGGTAGCGGGCTCTCAGTGGTGCGCCACGAAGGGTCGTTACCTCGCCGCCCTGGACGCGATGAGAGGCGAACTGTTCATCGAGGGCTATGAGGTGAAAGATGGCGGCCTGATAACGTCGTTTGCTCCGCTGGCCGTCGCCGCGAAAGACAGTGTTGCGGCGATTGCCACGCGACTTGACGCTACTCTCGTGTCGCCTGATCTCCATGAACGGACGGCAATCTCGGCGTCACCGCACGCGAGAGGTCTGGCCCGGCTCTGGGCGGTCGGGTGGCCGCTCGAGGCGGTTGATATGGATTCATGGGAGCCTGTTTACGGGCGACAAGCCGAGGCGCAGGTAAGGCTCGTGAAGCGGGAAGCGGGAAGTGGGAATCGGGAGTCGGGAGTCGGGAGTCGGGAGTCGGGAGTCGGGGATCCTCAAGGCTAGGTTGCGATTGCAGACAGGCTAAGATAATCCTTGTCGCACATTTCCCGACTCCCGACTCCCGACTCCCGACTCCCGAGCCCCATCGTCCGGCCCGCACGGCACGCGGATCTCGCACAGATAACCGAGATCGAACGGAAATCGTTTACCGACGCTTGGCCGAGTGCTGCGTTCGGGGCGCTGATTGGTGACCAGCGTGTAAATTTCACGGTGGCTTGCGTCAATGGCGGTGCGGTCCTGGGATATGTGGTCGCGATGTTTGCCGCGGATGAATGCGAGATAAGCAACCTGGCGGTCATGGCCGAGCGTCGTGGGCAGGGAATAGGTGCGGCGTTGCTCGATGCCGTGGTCAGGGATGCGGTCTCACGTCACACGACTTCCATCTATCTGGAAGTGCGTGAATCCAACCGCGCCGCCCGCATGCTTTACGCCTCGCGAGGCTTCGTCGAGGTCAACCGGCGACGGCATTACTACCGCCAACCCGAGGAAGACGCGCTGGTACTATGCCTTGCGCTGCCGTCCGCCACGGACGGCTGCGGATAAACCGGCCACGGAGGACACGGACATCACGGATGGGGGAACTCCAGGTCATGATCTCCTGGTTCTGGTTGACTTGCACGGCCCCATCTCTTAGGCAACGGATTATCTTGTCAACGTCGGCCGATCGGGCGCTCGTCGAGCACCCACCGAATGCAACGGGAGTATCCGGCGCGCAATGTTTCGGTTGCACGGCATTGCAGCCGCTCGGGTAGGTTTGCCGCGAGTGCTGAATCCGCCATTTGCCAGGAGGATATTGTGAGTAGAAGCTTGAACAAAGTCACCCTCATAGGGAATCTGGGCGCAGATCCGGAAGTACGGTCCACGTCGGGTGGAAATCGTGTCGCGACGTTCTCTTTGGCCACCAGTCGCCAGTGGAATGGCGCCAACGGCGAGAAACAGGAGAAGACCGAATGGCACCGCTGTGTGGTCTGGAACTCGAAGGTATCGACGCTCGCTGACATCGTGGAGCGTTATCTCAAGAAGGGCGACAAGGTTTATGTGGAAGGTCGCATTGAGTACCGTCAGTGGCAGGACAAGGAGAACCAGACACGGTACACCACCGAGATCAACGTGCGCGAGCTCATCATGCTGAGCGGCCGGGCCGGCGCCTCTGAAGGTGACGTGGATGCCGGAACCAGCGGACGAGGACGGTCATCGGCGGACCGTCCCAAGGCCGCAACCGTGGCCTCCGGCGATTTTGAGGAGTTCCGGGGTAGCGTGGAGCAGGAGGACGACGACCTGCCATTCTGAAACGCCTGTGAGCGCCACGCGTCCTTTGTGAAGGACAAACCGATCGGCTGCCGGCAGGCGGCTCACAGGAGATGACATGTCACAGAATTCGCGGATTACGCCACTTTTGCCCACTGCGCTACTCCGCTGGCGGCAGGGCCTGCTAGCCCTCTCACTGATCGCGGCACCGACCGTACTGAGTGCTGCCGCGCAGGAGCCGGCGGCTGTGGGTCCCGCCGAGGGTCGCACGCACGTCGTCAAGAAGGGAGATACCCTATGGGATATCGCCAGAGCGTATCTCAATGATCCCTTCCAGTGGCCAGAAATCTACCGCCTGAACACCGCGGTCGTTGAGGATCCGCACTGGATCTATCCTGGCGAAGTGCTGGAGCTGCCTGAGGGAGCGGCCGGAGGCGGTGGAATTGTTGCCGAGCTTCCGGAGCCTGCCGCAGGCGGTGACGCCGAGCCTGTTGCCGCGGTTAGGTCCGTTGGGCCAACCATCTTTTCGCGTGCCGTTTTAGCGAGCGCTCAGGTATCCGCACGGGCTGCGCCGCCGGTTCAGCCAGCTCGAACCGCGGTTCGCGCAGGAGAATTCTATGCCGCGCCGTGGATCGATCGCGTGAAAGGGCCCGCGTCACAGGGACGCCTGATTGGGACGGCCGAACCAGCTGGAATAGCGGAAGCGTCCGAGCGCGTTCGCATCCAGGCGCACGAGCGCGTTTACGTGACACTGCCCGGTGCCGCAGCGGCCGTCGGCACGCGATACATTACGCTTGCACTCGGTCCTGAAGTTGGGAGCGACGGCCAGGTACTAATTCCCACAGGCATCGTTGAGGTAGAGCGTGTCGATGGTGGTGGCGTTGCAACGGTCAGCGTGATCCAGCAGTTCGACGAAATCAAGACGGGCCAGGGCGTGATAGCTTTCGAGCAGTTCTCGATGCCCGAAGACGTTAGACCAGCACAGGTGAGCGACGGCGCCGTGACCCGGGTGGTCTGGGTGCCGTCACGGGCGATCCTCCCATCGTTGCAGCACTACGTTCTGCTCCAAGCATCCAGTACGTCCGGCGTCAAGATCGGGGATCAATTCACCCTTTTCCGGCCCCGCGTGCGGACGGATGACGGCGTTTTTCTTCCAGAGGAAAAGCTGGCCCTGGTTCAAATAGTGAAAGTCACGCAGCGTGGCTCCACGGCCCTGATCGTTGATCACAAGGAACCTGCGATCAAGGAAGGCACCGCCGCACGACTCACGGCGAGAATGCCATAGGGCTAGGGATTAGGGATTAGGGATTAGGGATTAGGGAATAGGGATTAGGAAATAGGGCCGCACACCCGAAACCCAGCGGTTAGATTATCGCGACGTATGGGCGCGATCACACGCAATAACACGACACACTCGCCACCTTGCGCCGCAGAGTCCAAAGGGACCGCGGCCGCAAGGACGCCCCAGTTTTGGGCCCATCTCGCGGGGGCCGGGGCGCAGAGGTGAGCTCTTACCCGATATTTGTAGACGGCTCGACGCTCAGGGTTTTGGTGGTTGGTGGTGGCAAAGTTGCCGAGAGGAAGGTTCGAAGGCTCCTCGACTCTGGAGCCATGGTTAGAGTGGTCGCGCCTGTGATCAGCACTGCGGTGCGCCAGCTAGCCAGGGCGGTTGGCAATCCCGATTTCAGGGAAAGGGAGTTCCAGCCCGCTGATCTGGATAACATCCATCTCGCCATCGCAGCCACGGACAACCGTGCAGTCAACGCAACAGTTGCGTCCCTTGCTCTGGAGCGGCGTGTGCTGGTGAACGTCGTCGACCGCCCCCGCGATGGTAACTTCATAACTCCCGCAGTTCATCGAAGCGGCGACGTTGTGATCGCTGTATCCGCAGGGGTGCCGACGGTCGCTGCCCGAATCCGCGACGCGATAGCGCGGCGGTTCGATTCCCGTTATGCGGAAGCGGCGTTCGAGCTCGGTAAGCTGCGGGAAGAGTTATTGACGCGCGCGCACGTTGGTGAAACCGGCGCGAAGGCATGGCGTGACATTCTTCGCAACGCGGTGGGGAATGACTTCTGCACGGCCGTCGAGTCAGGCAGATTTGTCGACAATATGACCGCATCGCATAAAGAGGTGGATAAGAATGGGACGTAACGCGCTGGTCACGGGAGGGGCTGGATTCATTGGGTCGCACGTCGCCGACCTTTTGAACGATCATGACTACAATGTGACGGTGCTCGACAACCTCTCCAGCGGCAAGCGATCGCAAGTCGCGAGAAAAGCCGACTTCCATGAGCTCGATATCGCCAGTGTGGACGCGGCAGAGATCGTTCGCGATGGCGAATTTGATGTGATATGCCATCTCGCAGCACAGATCGACGTCCGAAAGAGCGTGGCGGACCCCGCGGCCGACGCCAGGATCAACGTCGTCGGTACTCTCAATCTGCTGGAAGCGGTGCGTGCAAATGGACGTCCCACGCGCTTCGTATTCTCGTCTACCGGCGGCGCTATCTACGGCGATTTTGCCGAGCCGCCCACAGAAGAAACCTCGGCGAAGGATCCACAGTCGCCTTACGGGACCGCAAAGCTGAGCGCCGAGTACTACCTTGGGTATTACGCGCGTGTGCACGGGCTGGACACTGTTGCGCTGCGATATGCCAACGTTTACGGCCCAAGGCAGGATCCGCATGGCGAAGCCGGCGTTGTCGCGATCTTCTGCGACCGCCTTCTGGACAAGACCCAACTCAAAGTCTTCGGAGATGGCAAGCAGACCCGCGATTATGTAAACGTTCAGGATGTCGCGCGTGCCAATCTGCTAGCTGCGGAAGCTGAGCTGCCTCCAGCGACTACGCTTGACAGCCGCGCGTTCAACATCGGTACCGGAGTCGAAACGAGCGTGCTCGAGTTGGCGGATCTTCTGTCCCGGGCCGCCGGCACCAACACCGGCGTCGAGCACGCTCCCGCTCGACCCGGCGAACAGCGCCGCTCTGCGGTCGGGATTGGCAAGGCCAGTCGCGTGCTCAAGTGGCGCCCGGAGCTGGATCTGGGGTCTGGGCTTCAGGTGACGTTTGACTGGTTCGCGCGCCAGCGGAACGGAGACAAGCGGTGACGTGGTGGGTGAGCCCGCTCATGCAAATCCCGGAGGCGATCCCGACATCTTCGTGGGACATGGTACGCGAAGCCAGCGGTGCCACCCAGGCTGTGCTGATTCTGCTTCTAGCGCTCTCACTGCTCAGCTGGGGGATCATGGTGCTCAAGTGGCGCGAGTTCCAGACGCTGGATCGCGCCGGCCGCAAGTTCACGCGAGAGTTCGAGCATTCAGCCGGCCTGGACGATGCCAGTGAGCTTGCGAGGCGCGCGCCGGTCAGCCCGTTCACGCGAGTATTCACGAGAGCGGTGAATTTCTTCGCAGAGATGAAGCCTGGCGCCCTTACCGAGGCCGCAGACTCGCCGCTCAGCGGGTCACAAGTGGAAGCGCTGCGGCTCGTGCTGGACTCCGAGACCACGGACGCGCGTGACCGCATGGCTCATTTCATTCCCTGGCTCGCGACTATAGGATCGGTTAGCCCGCTCATCGGGCTGCTTGGGACAGTTCTCGGCATCATCGATGCGTTTGTCGGTATTGCCACAAAAGGATCCGGAAATCTCAGCGCGGTTGCGCCGGGCGTCGCCGAAGCTTTGATAGCAACCGCGGCCGCGCTGGCCGTTGCAATCCCCGCAGTCTTCGGGTACAACATCTTCGCCAACCGTCTCAATCGCTTCGAGAGCCAGCTGGAGGGATTCGGCACCGAGATCATCGCTATGATGGTCCGGGAGGGCAGGATCTAGTGAGGGCAGTGCGCATCCAGTGCCTCCTTCGCACTGCGCACGTATTGCGCAGCCAGTACCTCCTTCGCACTGCGCAGGGACTGCGTATTACGCACTGCGCACACGAGGCTGCGCGGGTAGCACGAAGATCAAAGATGCGAGGGGCCCACGTAGCCGGTGCTGTTTGCGCAGCAGGTTGTTCTCGCTGCGCACCGCGTAGTCACTGCGCAGTGCGAAGAAGGTACTCCCTGCGCAGTTTGGTCGAAGAATGACGCGCCGTACTCGCGTCCGTGGCCTGCCCCTCAATGCCGACATCAACGTTGTCAGTCTTATCGACGTCATGATGCTGCTCATGGTGATATTCATGATTACCGCTCCGATGCTGCAGGGAGGTGTGGATGTTGCGCTCCCAACTGCTGAAGCCCGACCCCTCGAGGCGAAGAGCGGGCTGGTGGTCACGGTGAATCGGCGCGGAGAGATCTTCGTGGATGAAACCAGGCTGTCTTACGCCGAGTTTCGAGCGAGCTTCAGAGCTCTGGCGTCCGAGAGAGGGAAGCAGGGAGTATATCTGCGGGCGGATGAAGGCGTACCCTACGGTACGGTCGTGCGTGTTCTCGCCGTAATGCGAACTGCCGGCGTGGGCGACGTAGGCCTCGTTGCCGAGCCCGAGACTATTGTGCGGTGAGACGGCGCGAGGCTTACTCCGTTTCGCGAGTGGGGACGCCGCTGGGAGTGTCGTGCGTACTGCACGCGATGCTGGGGGCGACGGTATTCCTGGTCCGGCCTTCGGCGCCGGAAGCGCTGCCACCTATCTACAAGGTGAATCTCATAGCCGCGCCGTCGGGTCCACGCGCCGCCGGCGTGGTGCGCCGTCAACCGTCGTCATCCGAGAACCCTGCAACGGTACCGCCTCGCGCGCTAACGTCACCGCGCGACATGCCGATGCCGGAAAGGCCGCAGGAGCGTCGAGCGCCGCCGGCACCAGCAACACCTACGCCCGCGCCCCCCAGCGCTCCGTCAAGAGTGGTTGATGCTCCCACAGCGGGTGGAGGACCCACCGGCGGGCGCGGAACGGATGTAGCAACTGTGCGAACCGAGGGAATCGAGTTTCCATTTCCCGGGTACCTCGAAAACATCGTCCGGCAAATTGCGCTGAGATTCGAGCCCGCGAGGAGTTCCGCATATCGTGCCGAGGTCGTATTCCTGATAAGGCGCGACGGGTCCGTCTCGAGCGTGCGGTTTGTGAAGCGGTCCGGTAATTATGCGTTCGACCTGGAGGCGCAAGGCGCTGTGGAAGCCGCAGGCGGCGCGCGCGCGTTCGGACCGCTGCCTGATGGCTTCCATGACGATGTGCTTCCCGTCATCTTCAGCTTCGACCCGCGCGTACTCAGATAGTTTGCCGGACACGCAATGAAATCTCGAATAATCATGGCGCTGGCGGCGGCGCTAATTGCCGGCGCCGCCGAACTGCCCGCGCAGGATACCACCCAACAAAAGGGAGTACGGATAGGCCTGACGTACCAACCCGGCACCAAGCCGGGCGTCGTCGTGCTCCCTGTGCGTGGCGTGGGTGCCGCGAGTGGCGCGCCCTGGGCGGCTGACAGTGTTAGGGCGATCCTGGAACGCGACCTTGACTTCAGCGACCGGATAGAGGTGATCGGCCGCGAAGGTACCAGCGCGAGTACGGTGGCTCGCTCGAGCTCCGGCTCCAGCCTCAATTATTCGCTCTGGAAGACACTTGGTGCCGCCGCAGCGATCGAACCAACGTTCACGAGCGGTGGCCTTCGCATTGCTGTGCATGACATAGCCAAAGGTCAGGTGGCGCGGACAACTGACTTTCCCTTACCTCCCAGCCCTGGTTCGGCCGACTGGCGGTTTGCCCTTCACGGAGTTTCGGACGAAGTCGAGCGCTGGATCGTCGGAACGCTCGGCATCGCGCGCACTCGAGTTCTCTATGTCCGGGCCGGGCGCGTTTACGTTTCGGACAGCGATGGTGAGGGTGAGCGCGTTCTGACTGCCGGCGGCGGCGCGCTGTCACCAGCGTGGCATCCTGGCGGACAGTGGTTTGCGTATAGCTCGCTGGGCGACCGCGGAACGCGGATAGTTGTCCAGTCTTTCGCCTCCGGGCAGTCCCGAACGCTGTCCGCGACACCAGCCGGGCTGAACATCACCCCGGAGTTTTCTCCGGATGGAAATACCATCGTCTTCGCTCACGGCCAGGATAACGGCACGGACCTGGTTGCGGCTGACCCGTTCGGATCAGGCTCGGCAAGACGCATCACTGTGGGCCGCGGAAGTGACAACGTCTCGCCGTCGTTCAGTCCGGATGGCCGGCGCCTGAGCTTTACGTCGGGCCGATCTGGTCATCCGGAAGTGTATATTGCTGATTCGGACGGTTCGAATGCTGAGCTGCTGACACCGTTCAACTTTGGTGATCAGAACTACAGGTCGAACCCAGCGTGGTCTCCCGACGGCAGGTTGGTGGCTTTCCAGTCCCAGATAGGTGGTCGATTTCAGATCATGACCATCGGTCTGCGCGACCGGACCGTGAAGCAGCATTCCAGCGAAGGCGTGAACGAGGATCCTTCGTGGGCTCCGGACGGACGGCACCTGGTGTTCACGTCAAATCGCACCGGCACGAAACAGCTCTTCGTGCTTGACACGGAGTCGGGACGAACACGGCAGTTGACACGTGTAAGTGGGGCGAGGCTCGCAGCATGGCAGAAAACCAGGGAACAGGTGACAGGTGACAGGTGACAGGTGACAGGTGACAGGTGACAGGGACGGTCGCGGGAAAGCGCGGGAGCCGCTCTTGAGTTTCTTCTTAATTCGGAGATCAAACATGCAACAAAACAAGCTCGCAGTCCCAACGTTGGCCCTGCTGGTTGCGGTGTTAGCTGCGTGTCCCAAGAAACAGCCGCCACCGCCTCCTCCGGCGCCGGCTGTCAACCAGGACAGCATCGATCTGGCGCGGGCGCGTGAGGATTCGGTCGCACGCGCAGAAGCAGCGCGTCGTGATTCAGTTGCGAGAGCGCAGGCGGACGCGGACCGGATCCGTGCGGAGCGTGAGAGTGCATTGGCAGCGGTTCGTGGTACGCTTACGGAGGCGATCTACTTCGAGTTAGACAGCGACGCGTTGAATGATGCCGCTCGCGGCACGCTGGATGGCAAGCTGGCGATTCTCAACGCCAATTCGGGCGTTCGACTCAGGATTTCGGGTCACGCCGACGAACGAGGATCAGACGAGTACAACCTCGCTCTGGGCCAGCGACGCGCAGCGGCCGCCAAACGGTATCTGACTCAGCGAGGTATCTCCGACGACCGTATCGAGATCGTCAGCTTCGGTGAGGAGCGGCCCGCCGCCGAGGGTGGTGATGAGGCAGCCTGGTCGCAGAACCGCCGAGATGAGTTCGAGATCGTCTCCGGAGGCGATCAGCTTACGCCTCCCGCCACATGAGACACCGCATGACTCGGTTCGAAGGTCACTCGCGACGGCGGACAAGCTGGGCTCTGTTTCCTGTGACCTGTCTCCTGTTACCTGTCTTATTCGGTTGCTTTGCGACTCGCGAGGACATGAGCGTCCTGCAGAGCGATTTCATGGCGATGCGCGCCGAGCGAGCCAGGGCAGACTCGGCGAATCAGGCGCGGCTGTCTGACGTCATCACCGCCTTGGGCGTCGTGAACGATTCACTGGGGCAACTCTCGTCTCGCTTGACGAAGTTCCAGGGAGATGTGCGTGGCGATCTCTACTCAATGGGCCAGCAGCTCATTCAGGTTCAGGAGCTCACGGGCCAGAGCCAGCGCAGGCTGCAAGAGCTTCGGGCGTCTCTGGATCAGCGCAATCAAGACCTTGCATTACAGCAGGCCGTCACCAAGGGCGACACTGCCGCCGAGGCGCGGGCTGCGACACCTGGCCCCAACCAGCTGTTTCAGCTGTCGCTGGATCAGCTTCGGCGCGGCAGCGCCGGTGCCGCCAGAGCTGGATTCGAGGATTTGCTTCGCCAGCATCCGACGGCAGATGTGGCCGGAGACGCTCAGTTCTACATCGGCGAGTCCTACCGTGCTGAAGGAAACATGGCGGCCGCCGATTCTGCTTATGCG
>JBHENQ010000186.1:0-17647 GCA_046261975.1 Gemmatimonadaceae bacterium
GCGGGAAACGCTTGCGGAGAGTATCCAGCACGGCGCGCGACCGTGCTGAAGTTTGCGGCGCCTCCACGACAACTAGACGGGCGGGCTGCTCGACCACCAGCGAATGATGCGAGCCACCTTCAGCGCGCCACACACCCGGAGCCAGCTCTACGAGTGTGACCGCGACCGGCTGTGGGCCCGGGGAGCTCTTCTGCGCTTTCGCGGCGATCGAATCCGGGATCACGAAGAGTGCGGAATCGAGAGGAGCGTTCACGGAGGCCGACGTAACCACGTTGTGAGACAGCAGTCGTCCGTTTGCTTCCGAATCGAATTGGCGGGGTAGCTTTACTCCGCCGCCGGCGTCCTGCCAGCGTGTGTACCACGTCACGTTGCTGCGATTCCCAAGAATGGGATCGTCCGTCACGGACTCGGACACGACGAGCAGGCCCGAGACGCGGTCGAAGTAGAGCGAAAAGGTATCTGCGCCGGCGTAACGCACGCCGGTCATGAGCTCTCCGCGCCACTCGCGGGGCCGAAGCGCACTCAGCGCTGCCGGGTTATCCAGCGCAGCAAGCAGCATTCGCTCCGGCTGCAGGCGCATGCCTCGCTCGATGTTCGCCAGATTGACCGGCGTTTCAGGAGTCTGAACTCCATTGTTGTCGAACATTCCGATCCCGTTTGCCATTAGCCGCCGCTGTCTGATGACCCCACCGGGAATCGGCCTGATCTCGCCGGTGAAAGCACGGCGCTTGTTGGCATAATCGCTGACGATCTTCCCCCACGAAATCGTTGCGCGCGGAGGAGACTCGGGCGTCTCCTCCTGGCCGAGGCCGAAGTTCACGGAGTTGAACTCAGTCGAAACGCTGGAGACATTTCTCACGGCCTGCTCGCCACCCATCGCATCGAGCGCTCGTTGCACGGTTTCGTGAGGGCCGCGCACCGTGAGACGCACGTTCGGTGTCACCGGACGCCGCTCCTGAGCGCCGAGCGAAGGCGTGATTAGGACTGATACGGAGAGGAATTTGAGAAGGTGTTGCATGGGACTAGGGATTAGGGATTAGGGACTAGGGATTTAGGGATTGGGTGTCGGGTCAATAGCGGCGGCGGCGGCGAGGGGTTCCGAGAATCGCGCCCATGATTCCGCGCGTTATCGCGCCGGCGACGGTGCGTGTAACAGGGGACTTCATGATCTTGTCGAACGTGCTTGGCGGCTCCTTACCAGGGCGTGCGCCTCCCGAAGGCCGGGATGGTGCGCGCTCCGGAGATTGGCTGTCACCCGCAGCCTGCGCAACAACCCCTACTCGCGCGGCCAGATTTTCTCTCGCGCTCTCGCGGTCCACGGCCACAGCATACTTGCGAACCTGGGGAGTCGCCAGCCGCTGCGACAACTCAGCGTCTGTAAGCGGCCCCATGCGCGACGCAGGAGGAATCATGCGCGTCGCGAAAGGAGGAGTAGGAACCCCATTGGGCGACAGCACGGTCACCAATGCCTCGCCGATGCCGAGCGTCGTAAGTGTTTCTTCGATGTCGTAGTACTCGGTCTTCGGAAAAGTGCGTGCCGCCGCCTTGAGAGCCTTATCGTCGTCCGGGGTGAAAGCGCGCAAGGCGTGCTGCACACGATGGCCGAGCTGTCCGAGGACGTCAGCAGGAATATCTTTGGGACTCTGAGTGACAAAGAATACGCCGACACCTTTGGAGCGGATGAGCCGCAGAACCTGTCGAATCTGATCCAACAGGGCTTCGCTCGCGTCGTCGAAGAGGAGATGAGCTTCATCGAAGAAGAACATCAGCTTCGGCTTTTCGACGTCGCCAACTTCGGGCAGATCGTTGTAGAGCCTGGCCAGCATCCAGAGCATGAAAGTGCTGAAGAGCGCCGGCTTGTCCTGCACGTCCTGCAGCTCGAGCACGCTCACGAGACCGCGGCCATCGCGCTCCACCTGCATGAGATCATCGAGATCGAACTCGGGCTCGCCAAAAAACGCCTGAGCACCCTGCTGCTCCAGCTCCACCATCTCGCGGAGCAGCACTCCTACCGTGGCCTTGGACATCCCGCCGTAATCCTTGAGCTCGGCGGCGCCATCGCCGGTGAGATATTGAAGGACAGCGCGCAAGTCCTGAAAGTCGAGAAGCAGGAGCCCCTTGTCGTCGCAGTACTTGAAGACCAGAGCCAGCACGCTTGCCTGCGTTTCGTTCAGATCGAGCACCTTTGCCAGCAGCAGCGGCCCAAAGGACGACACCGTAGCTCGCAACTGAGAGCCCTTGTTTCCGGAGAGGCTTAGGAACTCGACTGGAAATGACGTGGGCCTCCAGGCATAGCCTGTGTCCCGCGCGCGGGCGATCACCCGGTCGCTTGCGTCGCCGGGCGCGCCAACTCCGGAAACGTCGCCCTTGATGTCGGCGAGGAAGACGGGAACCCCGGCATTGGACAGCTGTTCGGCAATCAGCTGCAAGGATTTGGTTTTGCCTGTGCCTGTGGCGCCGGCGATGAGTCCGTGCCGGTTGAGCATGGCGAGCGGAATCGACACGATCGGTTCCGGGTGGCATTCACCATCATGCATGACTGCGCCGAGAGTGACAGAGTTGTCCTCTCGCGGGAACGTGGCACGGGCCGCATCGATAACTTTCTGTTCCATAAGATTTCGGTTCTCAGTAGCGTTCCGTGCGGCCATCCATGGCAGCATCAACATGCCGTCCCGTGAGCCAGAAAACAACATTGTTACCGAGGACGAAGGGATGCTCAGGCTGAGGCGGCGCGCGAGAACGCTAGCGAAGGACGAAGCCGGCTGAAACTGACCAGAGCGTGCGGTCGCCTGTGGGTGAGAATGGTAACCCCGATCCGCTGACCCGGGGTGAAAGGGATTCCCAGCGGTTGCGAAGCACTATGTCGGTGCCAGACCTCAGCGTGTAAAGCGCGCTCGCGCTCGCAGCCACTGGCGTTTTCTGCGCGGCGTAAAGCGCGAGCTCGGGCGCGATGAGTCTCTGGTACACTGGACCCAAACCGTCCGGACTGGGAATAGCCGCGCTGGTGGAAACGAGCGAGGCGGAAGCGCCAAGTGCGATCGTGATCCGCGGGTGCAGCTTGCGAGCTACCGCGACGGCCGCGCCGGGATTCCAGGTCTGGATCTCTGTGCCAACCTCGGCGATGAAGTCGTTTCGGACACGAGTCTCGCGCTCAACGCCGAACGTCAGGCCGAAGCTCCACGGCGATCCGTCTCGCGTGTAGCGCGCGTCGGCCGTGAGCGCGAGCGCACTTTCGGACGCGCGAAAAATGTCGCCGTCGAGGTCCGAGCGCCGAGCGGCGCCGTTCAGCGAGACGTAATGTGCCACCACCGTGATGAGACCTTGCCGGCGCAAAAGCGAGCGCTGAGCGCTGCTCACGATGCCATAGCCATTGGCCTCCCACGTGTCAGTCGCGGGATCGGCGCGCCGCTCGCTGAAATGGTCCTCATCACGCAAAGTTCGCTCACCGGAGAGCACCCATTCCACGCCAGCGATGGTGCCCGCCAGACCCGCTCCGAAGGCGCGCGCCGTACGATTAACGCGGCGATAGTATGCAGGCGGTTGAGACACGACACGTTCATCGGGTTCCGCGTACCCCTCGAGTTGGTGGACAGTGCTGGTTCCGGGCTCGGGTATTAGCGTCACGGTTTCGTAGCCACCAACCCACCGGCCGGTCACCGCCACGATCATAGCTCCTCGCCCTGTGGGTATGGGATGCGAGATACCCACCAAAACCGCGGGAGTGGACACTCTGCCTATTCGCGGGAATCGCGCATCCTGTGTGCGATGCTCGCGCGCCTCATATCCCACCGAGACTCCCGCGCCCCACCGGCGGACTCGGTAGCCTAGCGCTCCCTGGAGGCGCGCGCGCGTGCGGCGCATGGCCGGGCTGGTGGTATCGGTTACAACGAGTGGATTGCTCGAGTGCGGAGAAAGCATGCCGGCGAAGGAGGCATCGTCCAGGGATTCCTCATCTATGGTAACAAGGCCCGCCGCGGCGCCACGCGGGCCTAGCGGACGCCACGCGAGGCCCGCCACCTGCCGGACAGTTGCGGCGTCGGGGTCGAGTGGGCGCCGGTAGGTACCGCCGTCGCTTGCACCAGTGAAACGAATGTCGGCATACGTGTCGCGGACTCCCTCTGCGAGCGATGCTGGATTCCCCGCGGTCCAGAAAAGCCCGACGCGTGGCCGCGGGCTGCCGCCGAGGTCCGGCGGAGCCGGCGCCCTCGGCAGAACCCGTGGCAGCTCCGCGATCGGACGCAGAGGGCTCCAAGCCAGAAACCAATGGGAGAAGCCGGGATCGGTGGCGCGTTCACTCCGAAAGGAATCCTGCGCGCTGGCGGTAGTAGCGAGTGTGACCGTGAAGCTGACCGTGCGAACAAGGCCTCGAATGAGCGCCCTCATTTCCCGTTCGCGCCGAGCTCGGTGATCCATGCGAGCGGCATCGTCAGTTCCGCACCAAATCGAAGCGGTGGAAACTGCCGGCTATTGAATCCGCCTTCGTCATACCTGCCAGGTCTGTCGAGCGCGTTGAAGGCGTAGAAGGAGAGTCGGCCGCCAAGCGGTAGCGTCTTGGCAACCTGCACGCTCAGGAGCCAATCCGCTCGTATGCCGAAGGGCTGGATGAAGATCCCGATCCGCGGCTGCCGCAGGTCGGCGTACTGCGGGTCGGTGCGCTCGGCCGCGGGCACAGCTACGAGCTGCCCACTGCGTGTGGTATAGCCGGCGAAGGACAGCGAATCTGTACCGCCGATGTCGCGTGACGTCTCTTTGAAGGTGTGCTGGACGGCGGCCGTAACGACGAGTCCCAACTGTGGCTGATGGTGGATGATGCGGTAGGTCAGAAGCCCGCGTTCACCGGTGCGTGTCACTCCGTCCCAGTAGGGAGTGCGCGGGATGCGTCCATCCAACTGGAAATTGGAGAACCCGCGGCCGAAATCGATGTCTGGCGCTTCCAGCTTGGTCCGCACCAAGGCGCCTGTGACCTCTACGTGCGTGCGGGTCCATGGGATCGGCGGGAGCGTCGCTGTCAGCTCGTAGCCGCTACTCGAAAGCGCAAGATTGTTGGCTGGGCGTTCGGTGAGGATGGGCACGGTGTCGGAGAACGACGCAGGCTCGATGATGCTGGGCGGGCGGCCCGTTCCCTGCGTGGAGTCAACGAAATCGAAGTGCTCGCGGAGGAGAAACCCCAGCTCCGGGCGAAAGCCCACCGCGCCACGCGTGCGATCGTTGAAGGCGACCAGCGAAATCGTCGTCCCACTGCGCGCGTGAGCGATCTCGATCCCTGCCTCCGCCTTTCGGCCGATCGAGAAGCGCAGGTCCGGGTTGAACGGATCGCGTATGAACGTGCTGAGGACGGCGAGACGCTCGGCTGGGTTGTTGGTGAACCAGTTCACGTTCACGACGTCGTAGAACTGCGGAGGCGGATACAGACTTCCCAGCGTGGGGAGCTTGGCTGTGCGTCCGACCCCGCCTCGGAGTCTCAGCCACGAACGCGGCGCGATCTCCATGTTGAGCCTGGGCTGGAGCACAACGTCGCGTGTCGCGGAGAGCCAGTGCGTCAAGTCATGAAGCGCGTCGGCGCGCAGCCCGGCCTGCAACTCGAGAGTAACGTTTCCTGGAAGGACGCGAAGCAGCCGATCGTCGAGGTAAAGTGCGCTGGTCGCGACTGGGGGGACATCGTCGAACCGCCGCGGACGGTCGAACCCGTTCACGCCGTTGAAGGTGACCTGCGGGGGAAACTCAATGTCGAAACTATAGCCTGGTCCATCGTTCCACTCGCGCCGCAGCTCGAGTCCGGCGCGCGCGCGATGCTCGAAGCCGAAGAGCGAGCGGGCGGTGGTTCCCTCGAGGCGGGTGTAGATGAGACGAGGGTCTCCCTCGAGAAAGAGGCGCGAGAGATATTCGCCGCCGATGAACTTTCCAGTCTGGCGGCCTTCTGTGATCCGATTGGTAAATGGGAGCGCGCCGCGTATGCGATTGGACTGTACGAAGGAGCGCTGGCGCGTGAGGTCGAGCGAGCCCGTGAGCTCTATGCGAGAACGCTCCGAAAGATTGAGACGAGCACGCTCCGACGCGCGGAATCCGCGATCCCGGTTCCACGACGCTCGTCCGGGGAGAACGTCCGGGCGTTCCGGATTGTCCTCGTACACCTGGAAGAAATCCAGGCGTGAGTCGAATGTAAGGCGTCTACTACTGTCACCGGACTGGGTTTCCAGGACGCGTCCTGCGGTCGCGCGGTGCGCCACCTGTGCGGAAAAGCGATAGGTGTCGTCTCTGCGAAGGCCCGGAGATCGGCTCGTGTGCGCGAGATCGGTAGTCAGCGTAGCGGTATGGCGAGCGCCGAAGCTGCGTCCCGCCACGATGCTTCCTTCGCTCGTGCGCGGATCGTAGTGGGCCATGAGGGTCGGGTCGGCGGTGCCGGCGCGAGTGTCGACCACGATCACGCCTTGCGTGAGGTCGCCATAGCGTGCGGATGGGATGCCGCGAATGACCTCCACGCGCTCGATGGTTGCCGCCGGGATGCGGCGCAGATCGATGCCGCCGCCAGCGCTGGAAGGAATCAGAAACTGAAGCTCGCTTCGCGGCCCCGTGGTCTGCAGGTTGGCGTTGTTCGACAGAGGCACGCCATCCAGAATGATGAGAGTGCCGAATGACGCCAGATCTGCCGCGGATGGACCTCCCGAGACCAGCGACGCGGAGGAGCTGGTGGGTACGTTGCGGAGCGGAATCTGCTGCACGTTGTCTAGCCCCGGAGCGGTTAGCGGCACGCCTGGCAGCAGCTCGAGTACGCCTTGAAGGCTTGTGGCGGTCTGATTGGCGATGGCCTCGCGGTCGATCACGCTTGCGGTACCCATCTCCCCGCGAGCGCGTCCGCCCGGATCGGCGGTGACGGTCACCTCCTGGAGACGGAGTGCGCTTTCCGCGAGCACGACGTTTTGAGTGATGGTGCCGGAAGCGGGGACTACGACGAGGAGCCGCGTGGCCGCGTAGCCGATGCGGCGCGCCAGAAGTCGTTGAGGTCCCGGTGGCACGCCGGAGATCCTATAGCGGCCTGAAGAATCCGACACCGCGCCCAAATCCGTACCTTCGACACGCACGCTAGCTCCCGGGACCACGATGGTCGTGGTGGCGTCGCGGACAACACCGCCAATAACTGCGCCAGCGGGGCGGCGCTCTTGTTGGGCGGACAGGCTACCGGCCAGGGTGGTGAGCGCTCCGAACAGGATTGCCGTTCGGAGCGGCGAGCTCATGTCAAATCGCATTCGGAAGTGTTCCTGCGGAACGCTGCCGGGCGTAAGCGACAATTGCGCTCGAAGTCCCGGCGGGCCCAGCCTTATGGGATAGTACTGGGCGTGAACGGCGAAAGCATCTGGAAGTCGCGTGCGCTGGTCTTCGTGCGCTGGAGTATCTTGCGGCCATCAGGAAGCGTCGCGAATACGCGGCGCTGGATCCCGTACGTGGCATCTTCGCCCATGAAAGCTCCACTTTGCCGGTCGAACTTGGAGTTCACGATTTCAGAACAGCGCGAATTGATGCCCACCTCGAGCTCAGGTCGAAGCCAGGAACTGAATACGTCGAGGATTCTTTCGGCAGGAATACGCACGAACTGCGGGTTGACGACCGGCAGATTATCTCGCGGCAGCGAAGCGATGTCCACAGAGTCAGCTACTAGAAAAGCGTTGCTAATGCTCTCGAAACTCAGACCGTGACCAATCACTGAGGCTGCCCAGTCGCGCAGCCCGACATTTACCATGTTGGGGGATGCCGGATTGTCGACATCGCTGGGTCCGATGAACTCGAACTGTGCTTCGGATAAGTCCGGCGCCACGCTAACAAATTGCCGGTGGTCCACCGCGTCGGTGGCCACGACGACGGTTTTTCCGGGCAACAGCGGATACGTGCTTCCACTGCCAGGAAAGGCATAAATAAACGCGGTCCAGATTCCGTCTGGATCGTCCCGCCACCGTACCATCTCGCCACAGGTCCGCGGAGGACTGTAATTGCGGTGCCACGACTGGTCCCGAACGATAACTTTGCCGTCCAGGTAGATCGTGGTGTCGGAATTGTTGTAAAGCTCGATGAAGCTGGCAAACAAGTACCACCCGCCATCAGAGGTGCGTGGCTGGCCAGAGAACAGCTCGCTAATGACTAGAGAACCACGTCTGCCGGCAACGATTGTGAGGTTAGCGCTCGTGCTGGGAGCAGCCACCGTCACGCTTGCGCCGCCTCCAAACGCGGTCACGTCCGCATCACCGCTGTCGAGGGCCGCGAGTTCGTTGGCGCTCAGGACTCGGATCGCAGAAATCGAGTAGTCCCCTGGAAGCAGCTCGGTAAAGCGCACCGATCCAGTCGCATCAGTTGTAGCCGTTTTGCTGGTACCCGTTGACCCGCGGCGTTCAATGGTAACCTGAGCGGCTCGCAGAAAGCCTCCCGGCGAGCCGATTCGGCTAGCTGTGCTGGTATCCTGCGATTCCACGACCGCACGAAGAGTGAGGGTCGCCTTCTGCACCGTGCCGCCGCCACCGGTAGTGTCGGGTGGCGGCGGGCCAATGGATGTCTCTTGACTGCACGCCGCGAGGACCTCAACGATGACCGCCAGCAGGAGCCCTTTCGCGCGCACCGTTAAGGAATCCGACCTGGCGTCACTGGCGAAACCGCCTCAAAGTCACGGGAGCTCGTCTTGGTGCGCTGAAGGATCTTACGGCTGTCCGGCAGCGTCATGAAAACACGGCGCTGAATCCCGTACAAATCGCTATAGCTCATCAGTGTCGTGCGCTGCCGGTCGAACACCTCATTCACGTGTTGCTGACAGAGAGGGAACGGCGTCGTCGCTTGCAACTCAGGCCGCAACGACGATGAGAAGACATCCAGTATCACACCCTGCGGAATGCGGGCGTGTTCAGGATCGACAACTGGGAGATTGTCGTGTGGCAATGTTGCGGGATCTAATGCGTCAGCGATGAAGAAAATGCCATCATTGCCTCTAAACATTAGTCCGTGCCCCCAGACCGATGCG
The DNA here is from genome assembly GCA_046261975.1 of Gemmatimonadaceae bacterium. GTDB lineage: Bacteria > Gemmatimonadota > Gemmatimonadetes > Gemmatimonadales > Gemmatimonadaceae > JBHENQ01. The sequence goes on from JBHENQ010000186.1 coordinate 8,999, forward strand.
GCATATTCGCCGATGCCGATGTTGACCATATTAGTGGCCGACGGGTTGTCCACATCACTCGGCCCCACGAACTCGAATTCCGCTCCTGAGAGGTCGGGAAGCGAGCCAACCAACGGGCGATGGTCGATGGCGTCGGTCGCCACGACGACAGTGCGCCCCGCTGCGAGCGGGAGCGTACGCCCGATCCCCGGAAAGGCATAGAAATACCGCGTCCAGATTCCGGCAGGATCCGTCCGCCACCGCTCCATCTCGGCGCACGAGCGCGGACTGGAGAAATCGCTAACCCAAGCGATGCCTCTGGCGATCACCTTGCCATCCAGGAAAATGGTTGTGTCCGAATTATTGTAGAGCTCTATGAAGTTGGCGAACGGATATTCGTTGCCATCACCGCCATACGGTGCTCCGACAAATACCTCGCTGATAACGAGGGATCCTCGTCGGCCAGCCGACACAGTCAGAGTTGCAGTAGACGCGGGTGGCGTCACCGTGGTTGACACGCCGCCCGCGAATGCAGTCACATCGTTGTTTTCGCTGCCAAGAAGAGCGACTTCCGAGGCACTCAGCAGCCGAACCGCGGATATCGAGTACGAACCTGCCAGAAGCGCTGTGAATCGCACAGTGCCCCCAGCATCCGTGATCGCAGTCAGTGTGCTGTTGCTGGAACCATCTCTTGTAATCGTGACTTCGGCACCACGAAGCGCACCGCCGGGAGAGCCGAGCACGCGTGCGATCGCGCTGTCCTCGGGCGCGACGGCAACCTGAACGGTGAGGGTCGCTTTCTGAACGGTTCCTCCGCCGGTCGTATCGGGCGGTGGCGGGTTAACGGATGTCGTGTCCTGACCGCAGGCTGCAAGGAATGCGACGCTGACCGCGCACAGCATCCCTTTCACGGCCATGGTTGAGGTTCGGCGACCGGTCACAGAATCATCCGAATTCACGCACCACCGAGGCGGAAGGAGAGAAAGCCTCCAGAATCAGAAGCACAAGCACGCGCCAGCCATCGTGCATGTCCCACCTTCGTGGCCCTCGTCTATGCAACAGGCGTTGCATTGAGGCGTTGAACTGCAAAACTGGCATACGAGAGCCCTATTCGTGCGTGTGGCGGCGTAGGCCTCGCGGACTCCGATTGCCAGGGATGCCAGTATCCCGATGATAGCTACGACTTGGCCGATGCCTATCAAACGCGATTTCATAGTCTGCTCCTTTTGCCCAGGTTCGCACTGCTACTAACCGCCGACGATTCGCCGGTGCTTCTGTTGCCAATCCCCGTCACCTCGGCCCAGGCTGCGGCTTCTATCTCCTGCGCACCGACATGCACATCTGAATGTATGGCTGCCAGTAGCGAGTCGATCGTCGAGCGCGAGCGCAATTGTCCTAGCTGTGCGAAGAGCATGCGCCCGCTGTCGCTCAGGACAACGGTTAAGGGAACACCCTTTGATCTGTATAGGTGAATGAGACGCCAGTCGGGCAACCGAACGATAGGAAAGTTCAGACTATGCTCCGCGGCGTAGGCGCGCGCGTCGGCCGAATCAAGTGCCACTCCGTAAACTTCAACATGGCGCGCTGAGAGGGTGTCGAGTGGACCCGCGACTGCACGCCAAGTTGGAAGAATTTCACGGCAGAACGGACAGGTCGTCGTGAAGAAAAACAGAACCTGACGGCCGCCACTTGGGCTTTTTCCTATCGTCACGGAATCGCCCTCCAGTGTTACTGTACGGAACGCCGGCACCACAAGACCGGAGTAAGCGCGGGTGGCCCTCTTCAAAAGGGTCTCGTTCGCGTTCCGGAGAGCGTGATTCTTCCAGGCCAGGAATAAGAGGAGCGTCAGCGCTATTGGCAGCGCCGAGTTGACGATCACGCGTAACCATTTCGTCAGCGGGCTCACCATGACCTCCGTGATACCATGTCAAATGTACGAAGGTGTACGGTGGATGTAAACAGACGCTCCTGTTAGACCAGCAATCGTGAGGCTATTTAATTCCTGGGACCTAGAGAGCGAAGCTTCGCGCCCGGGGCTCCAGGAAGGTCACTCGGAGGTGGGCGCTAGGAGACTTGGTTTATCTGCGGCGCTGTACGCTTCTGTCCGTGTTCGCCCGTGCTTGTCCGTGCCTGTCCGTGGCTGTTCTTTCTCCGTGCTTGCCGGGTGTCTGTCCAGTGCGTGATCCGTGGCTGCTTTCTTCCTGCTTGTCCGGGCGATGCTCCTTGTCCGTGGCGCTTGTGGCGTCCACACCACAGCTAACACCCATCCACCCGCACGTTGCGGCTCGCCCGAGACGGGAAGTCGCGCGCTAGCCGCGTTTTCGCCATATCTACTCTGGCGTAAGCTTTGCCTTTCACGGGTCCCGCAGGACGTGCTCGCACGCCCAGCACCAACTACCGGCAAGCCCAGGGCGAGCGCTGCAAAAAAATGTTGCAGCTCCAGAGGGTCGAAATGCCTTCGGTTCGCAGTGAACAGATCGAGATAACCGGCTCTGCTCCTCCCCCCCCGTCACTCCAGCGCGTGCTGACGAATGACGCCGTGGATCTCATCGTCCAGCTGCATCGCGAGTTCAGTGGCACCCGAATGGATCTGCTCAAGTCGCGCGAGCAGCGCCAAGCCGAGCTCGATCGCGGAGTGCGTCCCGATTTTCTGCCTGCCAGTGCCCACATTCGCAACGACGAATGGCTGGTTGCGCCAGCCCCAGCAGATCTTGTTGACAGGCGCGTGGAGATCACGGGGCCGGTCGAGCGCAAGATGATGATCAATGCGCTCAACTCCGGAGCCAACGCCTTCATGGCCGACCTCGAGGATTCGTTGTCTCCCACCTGGGAGAACGTGATCGAGGGTCAGGCCAATCTGATGGACGCGGTCCGCAGGAAGCTCGAGTACACGGGCCCGGACGGAAAAGCCTACCGGCTCAACGAGGAGCTCGCGACGCTGATAGTGCGACCGCGTGGGTGGCATCTCGTGGAGAGGCACATGATGGTGGATGGCGAGCCGGTGTCCGCGAGTCTGTTCGATTTTGGTCTCTACTTCTTTCACAACGCGCGCGAGCTTCTGGATCGTGGCAGTGGACCGTACTTCTATCTCCCAAAGCTGGAGACCCATCTGGAAGCCCGGCTCTGGAACGATGTCTTCAACGCGACTCAGGACGCACTGAGCATCCCGCGAGGAACGATCAGGGCTACGGTTCTGATCGAGACGATTCTCGCGGCCTTCGAGATGGACGAGATTCTCTTCGAGCTACGCGATCATGCCGCGGGGCTGAACGCGGGCCGTTGGGATTACATCTTCAGCATCATCAAGAAATTTCGGGCGCATTCGGACTTCGTACTCCCCGACCGCTCTCAGGTCACCATGACGCTCCCGTTCATGCGAGCGTACACGGACCACCTCGTTAAGACTTGCCATCGTCGCGGGGCGCATGCCATGGGAGGGATGGCCGCCTTCGTCCCAAGCCGGCGTGACGCGGATGTGAACGAGATGGCCTTCAAGAAGGTGCGGGACGACAAGCTCCGTGAGTCGGCCGATGGTTTCGATGGAACCTGGGTCGCCCATCCCGATCTCGTGCCCGTGGCGAAAGAGGTGTTCGACAGGGTCCTGGGTGGCCGGCCCAATCAGAAGGATCGCCAGCGTCCCGAAGTGAGCGTCAGCGCGAAGGACTTGCTGGATGTTCACGTTGCGAGCGGCACGGTCACCGAGGCAGGTATCCGCAGCAACGTGGACATCGCCATACAGTATCTGGAAGCATGGCTGCGTGGATCCGGCGCGGTGGCGATCTACAACCTCATGGAAGACACCGCGACGGCTGAGATATCCCGTGCCCAGCTATGGCAATGGATTCGCCACGGCGTGCAATTCCGCGGGCGACCCCTGGGAGCCGAAGCATACGAAGTTCTCAGAACCGCGGAGCTCAGGAAATTGTCTGCAGCTTCCGCAAGCTCGGCGCCGCGGTATCGGAGCGCCGCCAAACTGCTGGATTCGCTCGTGCTGGGCGACCCGTTCATCGACTTCCTGACGGTGCCCGGCTCGCAACTGCTCGACCGGGCATAGCGAAACAAACGGAGACGCGACGATGACTTTGCCTCCCCCACCCTCACTCCCCAACGCTCTCTCTGATACCTCGCGCGAAGCGAAGGAGATGGAAAAGACGTGGACTTCCAGCTCTCGCTGGAAGAGCGTGCGTCGCAGCTACTCCGCCGCGGACGTAATGCGCCTTCGAGGATCAGTCAGGATCGAGCATACACTCGCGAAGCGCGGAGCCGAGCGTCTCTGGCGCGCCCTGCAGAAAGAGGATTGCGTCCGCACGTTCGGCGCGCTCACAGGTGCGCAGGCGGTTCAGATGGTGAAGGCTGGTCTGGAGGCGATCTATCTCAGCGGCTGGCAGGTGGCTGCCGACGGAAACCTCGCGGCTCAGACATATCCCGATCAGAGCATCTATCCTGTAAACAGCGTGCCAGCTCTGGTTCGCAGGCTGAACAACGCACTCATGCGGGCGGACCAAATAGAGTGGAGCGAGAGATCGCTGCGCACGAACGGAGCCGGCGTTCGCGACTGGATGGTGCCGATCGTGGCCGATGCGGAGGCTGGCTTCGGCGGGCCGGTACATGCCTTCGAGCTGATGAAGGCCATGATCGAGGCGGGCGCGAGCGGCGTGCACTTCGAGGATCAACTGGCGGCTGAAAAGAAATGCGGGCACATGGGAGGCAAGGTGCTCGTTCCGACGTCGCAATTCATCCGGACACTGGTGGCGGCTCGTCTGGCTGCGGACGTCCTCGACGTTCCCACCCTGCTGGTCGCGCGTACCGACGCGCTGGCGGCGACGCTTCTCACCAGCGACATCGATGAAAGGGATCGCCGGTTCACCAGCGGGGGGGGGGGGGGGGAGCGCACGCGCGAGGGGTACTTCGTGGTCAACGGAGGCCTCGATTCCGCCATCGCTCGTGGTCTGGCCTACGCGCCGTACGCGGACCTGGTATGGTGTGAGACCTCTAAGCCCGACCTCGACGAAGCCCGCCTGTTCGCCGAAGGGATCCACAGGACCCATCCCGGCAAGCTGCTGGCGTACAACTGCTCGCCGTCGTTCAACTGGCAGCGGAATCTGGATGCCGGCACTATCGCCAAGTTCCAGACCGAGCTCGCGGCCATGGGCTACAAGTTCCAGTTCATAACGCTAGCGGGGTGGCATCTCATAAACCTGCACACTTTCGATCTGGCGCACGCCTACAAGGAAGAGGGAATGCCGGCTTACGTGCGTCTGCAAGACGAAGAGTTCTCTCGCGAGGCCGATGGCTACACGGCAACCAAGCACCAGCGTGAAGCAGGCACCGGCTACTTCGACCAGGTGCTCACCGTTGTTACCGGCGGCCAGGCTTCGACGGCTGCGCTCGCCGGATCCACGGAGTCAGAGCAATTCGGTCTCCGTGCACCAGCACAGAGCGCTCCAGATCGCTCCACGGAGCGGAACGGCTGACCGTGCTTGATGCCGAGTTTGGCGCGCGCGCGGCCTGGGCACTATCCGGCGCTGTCCTCGGCTCCATCATAGCGTGGGTAATCCTGCGCTCCTGGCTGTCACGTGAAATACTGTCATACACCAGCGCTCTCAAGCACGTCGAAGCCGCGGTCAAGAAACGCGACGCCACGGCCAAAGAGCAGGCGGCATTGATCGAGACTCAGGAATCCGAGCTCCGGGATCTCATGTCTCTTCGAAAGGAGAAGACGTGGCTTGAGAGCGAGCTAGATGAGGCGCGCAGGGAAGCAGCCGACCTCGCCGCGACGCTACGCGCGCAACAGGAGTCGGAGGCTGACCGGCTTGCAGCCACGCAGCAGACCATCGAGCGTCTCGAGACAGTTCTGGAGGACGTGCGCGCCGAGCTACAGCGGACCTCCGCCGAGCTCGCCACGCAGCGGGCTCTTCCTCGCGAGTCGATGCAGGATTACGAGCGACGGCTCCAGACTCTGGAGAAAAGGAACGAACGTCTGGAGGCGGAGCTTGACGGAGAGCGCCGGAGAGGCAACGAGCGGGCGGCCTCGCTAACGACCATGGTGTCAAACCTGCGGGAAGCGTATGCGCTTGCGTGTGCGGAGCGAGACTCGGCCATTCGGAACTCGGAATCTGATACGCATCGCGCGGATGAGGCGGTGCGAGCCCTGACGCGGGCCAAAGAGGATTTCGAGAGCCGGCTCGAGCGCGAACACCTCGAGTCGACCGACCTCCTGGCGCGTTTCTGGACCTACGTTCGCGGGTACCGTGGGCTCAAGCCGCAATCGGTGAGCGGGTCGGCGGGTGGCGATGACACGTTCGATGCCGAGAATTCGCAGGACCGCGAGCGTGCTGGTGCGGGGAACCAGGCGCCACGAGAGCGCGAGGTTCCTCTCACGCAAAGCATGCGTCCGGGACCGGAAGCAGCCGCCACTTCCAGAGCAGGCCTGGCCGACTGGCCCCGCAAGCAGGAAGAAATCAATGCGGGCGACGAGCTGGTGTCGAAAGGAGTCCGGGTGAACATACAGCAGGTGCAGGAAAGAATCCGCACGCCGGTTTCAACAATGCGAGTGGGCGATGAAACGCTCGTGGTCTGCGACGATGGCTCCGTATGGTCCAAGAGAGCCTCGGGCTGGGTTCAACAGCAGGACCTTCCGGGCACGAAAAGCGAGATAGCTCGCCGCTTCACCGAGGGCCTGAGAGAGTCGAAGTAGAGGGCTCCGGAGCGTCAGATCTGGCCGAAGAGATCGGCCAGAGATAGGAGGAACGGGGTTGACGAGTCCGCCGGGCTCCACGTCAGTTCCTTCGTCTCCGCGCGCGGGAACCGATCACTTGGCGTCCACACCTCCGCCGAACGATCATCGGCATCGATGACCCAGTAAAGGGGAACGCCCTTCTCCTGATAAAGCCTGCGCTTTGTGAATCTGTCGGCGCGCAGGCTACAGGGGCTCAGAACTTCCACCGCAAGCAACAGTGTGCTGATATCCCGCCAGTTGAAGTTTCTTGCCTGCTCGACTGGGACGACGAAGACATCAGGCTGCACTAGTGTATCGGGACCCCATGACACGTCAGCCGGCGACATCACGAGGTGCCCAACAGGGTTACGCTTGAGGTATTCAGAGAGTGCGACATATATCCGTCCCACGATCTCCTGGTGGAGCCACCGAGGGGCGGGCGTCACGAGCAGCTCGCCATATACAGTCTCGTAACGGGGCCAGTGACGCGTCTCGTCGGTAAGCTCTCGCACCATCTCTGCGGTGCTATATAGCGGAGCGTGCATGCCCATAAGTTCGCCTCGGCGGATTGCGGCGCGCAAGGAACCAGCATGGACCCAACCTGCACATTCAAACACGGCCATCCGCCATCATCGCGACGCTCCCGATATCATGTCCACGCGTCCATTGCCCAACGTGAACTGCGGAGATAGTATCTGCGTCGAACCGACTCCCGACTCCCGACTCAATGTCGCACGCATTGGTCATCGACGACGTATCCAAGCGATACACGGAGCATGTGGCCGTCAATCACCTGTCGCTCTCCGTGCCCACTGGAACCATCTATGGTATCCTCGGGCCCAACGGAGCCGGCAAGTCGAGCACACTGAGGATGGTGATGAATATCCTCAGCCGGGACGGCGGCACCATCACACTGCTTGGAGCTGATCCGGCGAAGACCCCTGCCGTGCTGAAGCGGGTAGGCTACCTGCCCGAAGAGCGTGGACTTTACAAGAAGATGAAGGTGATAGACGTGATCGTGTTCTTCGCGGCACTCAAAGGCGTGGCTGAAAAAGCGGCACAGAGGGATGGCACGCAGTGGCTCGACAAGATGGGACTCTCGCAGTGGAAGGACAGCAAGGTCGAAACACTGTCCAAGGGGATGCAGCAGAAGGTTCAGTTCATAACGACGGTAATCCACCAGCCCGAGCTCCTGATTCTCGACGAGCCGGCGAGCGAGTCTCGATCCTGTGAATCAGGAAGTGCTTCGCGACACGATCCTTGGCGCCAAGTCGGAGGGAAAGACCGTCGTGCTGAGCACGCACAACATGGATCAGGCCGAGGAGCTGTGCGATTACGTATGCATCATCGCAGGCGGTGAGAAGGTGCTCGATGGCCGGTTGCGTGATGTGAAGCGAGCCAATATGGGCCAACGCTACAGTGTTGAGTTCGACGATGGTTCGACAGCCGCGGAAGCGTTCATGAGCGGGAATTCGCGTCTTTTCCAGCGGGCTACGCGCCGCGGTGATCGCTGGGAGTTCGATCTCGCTGATGGAGCCTCGCCCAAAAACGTGCTCGCCGCAATCAACGGACTGGATGCGCCGCTGATGTGTTTCGCGCGTGTTCAACCTTCCCTACACGAAATCTTCGTGCAGAAAGTGGGACGCGCGTCCACTCCAGTGCGCCGCCCGGAGGCGACCGATGTCTGAGTTGAGGATCATCATCAAGCGCGAGTTTCTGGAACGCGTGCACACGCGCAGCTTCGTCGTCGGGACAATCCTGTTCCCGATTTTCATGATCGCCATGATGGTTCTGCCGAATATTGTGAGTTCCAAAGGCTCACAACGCCGGCTGGCTCTCGTCGACCAGGCTCCAGCCGGGATCGGCGATGCGTTCGTGTCAACGCTTACCGCGCCACCGGAGAAAGAAGAGGACAACGTCTACGTCGTGGAACGCGTGAGCGGTGGGGGGGG
>JBHENQ010000187.1:0-27883 GCA_046261975.1 Gemmatimonadaceae bacterium
ACGTCGCCGTGCCCGCCGGTCGGACGGCATCGTTACTTCTTCAAGCTCTACGCGCTCTCCACCATCCTGCCCGACCTGGACACCCCGGTGAAGTCAAAGCTAGAGGCTGCAATGAAGGATCACTTCCTGGCGCAAACCGAGATCGTCGGCACGTACCAGCGATAGTTACTTCTCGCCTCGACGTTCCACATGATAGATTGCCGCGTCGCTGACAAATCTTGCCACTCCCCTCCCCCTCCCCCCCTCCCCTCTTCGGAGCAGATCATGCGGGCCGCTCTTTTCGTTGTCGCTGGAGCAGCAACTCTCGGCCTTTGCGTAGGCGGCTGCTCATCCAGCAAACGGCGGCCAGCGGCTGGCGTTCAGTCAGTGCCCGCCGCTCAGGCCGGAGCGGTCGAAGTCAACGCGAACGCGATACAATTCTTCCTGGAGAACAGCTATGCCAGGGGGATCCCGGAACAAGTTGTACATGTTCGGAACAGGTCCGCACGCACTATCCGAGTCACTCAGCTCGAGCTCTCCAACTGTGTCAACATTCAGGACCATTGTGGCACGATCACGGTCAGGGTGGATGTGCCGCCGGGCGCTACACGCGCGGTCCGGCGATTCCTGCCTCGGACTCGTGATGCAGTCTTTTCCTTCAGCTACCGGTCTCGGTACGAAGTCATCCCCTAGATCTCTGTGACTTACGTAGAATCGCAGCTTCTGCCTGGTGAGAAGATCAAGTACCGAGCGCACCTGCACCGCATCGGCTTTCTCATTCCCTATCTCATTTGCGCGATAGCCATCGGCGGAGCGATCGCTACTGGAATTGCGGAACGGTGGATAGCCGCAACGGCACTCGCCCTGGTGGCCATCGTAAGCTTTGTATGGACGCACATCGTCTACACCACGTCGGAATTCGCCGTCACCGACAGGCGCGTGATCATCAAGGTTGGTTGGATCCAGCGCCGCACTTTGGAGACGATGCTCAACAAGGTGGAGGGCATCAGCATCGATCAAACCGTCATGGGCAGGCTTTTCGGCTACGGATCGATCACAATCACAGGTACCGGCGGCACCCGCGAGGAATTCAAGCGGATCGCCGATCCTCTCGAGCTTCGCAAACAGATTCATTCGCAGATCGTCGCATCCGATGACCGCGGTACACCTCGGCAGGTTGCTGATTCACGCCAGACCGTGGCGGAGACATTCCCGTCCTCCGTCCGGATCGAACGAGAATGTCCCTACTGCGCCGAGCCTATCCTTGCGCGAGCCAAGGTATGCAAGCACTGCGGACGCGATGTTGCTCCTACTGTTTCTTGACCGCGATGAACTCCGCTGTGCTCGGCACTATCTTCGACCCGTTTGATGCCTCGATCAGCGCGTTTACCTTGGCCAGTTGCCCCCCCCCCTCAGTACCCAGCTCTGCCTTCAGTCTCGCGAGATGCGCATCCAGTTTAGCTGAAAGCTCCCTGAACACTGCGTGGGATTGAGTCGTTGGCCGGTTGTCCGCGCTGGACACCACTCCAGCCAGCGCGGCGATCTTGTTGTTCAGGCGAATGGGGTAGTTGAGAGGGTCCTGCCCGCTGCGGTTTTTCGTCTGGTAGATCGAGTCTTCGATCACGCTCAGCCGCTCCGCGAGCCCTCGCGCCGCATCGGCGAGCTCGCCGGTCCCCTCCACACCACCGCCGTCCGCTCGGCCAGTGCGCAACGCGAGTTGATGCTTCACATTCCTTATCGTACGCACAGCGCTGTTAGCCTCTGAAACCTTGTCGCGAATGGCGATTAGAAACCTGAATTGTTCCGCTACCTCGGCTTGCGTAGCCCGCGAGCGCGGATCCTTCTTCACCGCGACCGAGTACGTCCCTATCGATTTCCCGTTCACGGCCATGCGCACCGTGTAAGTGCCCGGTGGCGCGATCGGCCCTTGTGTCCCGCCGGCCCAGAGGATCATGTCTTTGAACGCTGTGGCGTCGGGATAGCGCAGATTCCAGGCGAACATGTTGAGGCCGGCCTTGTTGGGAACCCTGGGCTCGCGAGGCGGATAGAGCCTCTCGCCATCAGTAGGCGGCGCCGGTCCCTCCCGCTGGAGTTTCTCTATGCTGTCGGGCGAAAGTCCGACCTTGGCCAGGCTGTCGCTCTGCACCTTCTTCACGCTGTCACCGCGAATGCTGTCGGCGGCCGTCGAGCTATCTTGCTTGCTCGTGAATCTCTTGATGACTTTGCCGCCGGCGTCGGCGAATTCCAGAGTTACTTCCTGGTTGGGTTGTTTGAGGGAGTAGTAGATCACGGCACCGCTCGGCGGATTCTTTCCGACGCTGGCATCGCCACCCCCACCCCCATCCCCACCCCCACCCCCTCCGCCCCAGTTGACGCGGACAACATCGCGAGGCTTGTACAGGTGCACGTCCTTTTCGGCCAGCGTCGGGGTGTGCTGTCGCAGCACCGAAAGGTCGTCCAGAATCCAGAACGACCGGCCGTGCGTGCCCGCCACGAGGTCGCCTTCTTTCACCGCCAGATCGTGGACCGGCACCGGCGGCAGATCCAGCTTGAGGCTCTGCCAGTTGGCGCCGTCATCGAATGAGACCCAAACCCCGCGCTCGGTGCCCGCGTAAAGGAGGCCGCGCTTTACCGGGTCCTCGCGGATGACGCGCGTGAACTCCCCGCGCGCGATGCCATTGTCTATTCGCGTCCATGACCTGCCATAGTCGGTGGTGCGATAGAGGTAGGGGGCATTGTCGTCCAGCTGAAAGCGGTTGGCGGCGACGTACGCTGTGCCTGGCGAGTATCGTGAGGCATCAATGATCGATATGCGCGTCCACTCGGGTAGGTCCTTTGGCGTGACGTCTCGCCACGTCGCGCCGTTGTCCATAGTGACGTGGATCATTCCATCGTCGGATCCAGCCCAGATCACTCCGGCACGTCCGGGCGATTCGGCGACGGTGAAGATAGTACCGTAGTACTCCACCGATGTCTGATCCTTGGTGATCGGACCGCCGGACGGTCCAAGAGTGGAAGGATCGGCACGCGTGAGGTCCGGACTGATCGCGGTCCAGCTCTGGCCTTCATTCGTGCTACGAAAGAGCACGTTGGCGGCTGCGTACAGGACATTCGGGTTGTGCGGCGAGATCACGATTGGATAGGTCCACTGAAAGCGATACTTGAGATCGCCCGCAGAGTGTCCCATCGGGTTGTCCGGCCACGGGTTTATCGCGCGCTCGAATCCTGTGCGACGATCCTTGCGCGTGAGAAAGCCGCCGTAGCTCCCGCCGTAGCTGATGGCCGGACTATCGGGACGAACCGCAATGTAGCCCGACTCGCCTCCAGCGACCTCGTACCAGTCCTTCATTGTGATCCCGCCGGGGACCCTGCTCGGACCGCAGATCGTGCTGTTATCCTGCTGCGCCCCGCACACGTGATATGGGAAGTCAGTCGTAGTGGTCACGTGATAGAATTGTGCGGTCGCGAAATCCTGGTCGGTCCAGCTCTTGCCGGCGTTGAACGAGACGTTCGCGCCGCCGTCGTTGCCTTCGACCATTCGCTGCGCGTCGTTAGGCGCTATCCAGAGGTCGTGGCTATCGCTGTGTGGCGTGTCGATGGCCTTGTACGTCTTGCCGCCGTCGGTGGACCTGTGGAACCCGACATTGTTGACGTAGACGGTGTTCGTGTCCTTGGTATCAGCGTGGATTTTGGTGTAGTACCAGGCGCGCTGGCGTAACTTGCGCTCGCTGTTCAGAAGCTTCCACGTGGCGCCTGCGTCGTCCGAGCGGAACACGCCACCGGAATCGTTCTCGATAATCGCCCACACGCGGTTGGAGTTTGCGGGCGAGACCGTGATGCCGACATTCCCAAACAGCCCGGGTGGCAGTCCTGGGTTCCTCGTGATCTCGCTCCAGGTCTCGCCGGCGTCGGTGGACTTGAAGAGTCCGCTTCCCTGCCCTCCACTGACGAGCTTCCAGGGCGTGCGACCCGCTTGCCAGAGCCCTGCATAGAGGATATCGGGATTGTTCGGATCGATGGCGAGGTCAGCCCCTCCTGTGGAATCATTGCGGAAGAGCACCTTGCGCCAGGTCTTGCCACCGTCGGAGGACTTGAAGATGCCGCGCTCAGGATTAGGCGCCCACACGTGGCCCTGCGCGGCGACGTAGACGATATCCGGGTTCCTCGGATGCACGCGAACTCGGGCGATCTGACGGGTCTGCATGAGACCCACACTCGCCCACGTCTTGCCTGCATCGGTGGACTTGAAGACGCCGTCACCGTGCGACACGTTGCCGCGAATTGGAAACTCACCGGCGCCCACGTAAACTATGTCCGGGTTGGACTCGCTCACTGCGATGGCGCCTATAGTGCCACCAAAGTACTTGTCGGTAATCGGCGCCCAGCCGATGCCGCCATCCGTCGTCTTGTACACGCCACCGCCCGTGGTGCCCATGTAGTACTCGTAGGGGCGCGAGCTCGAACCAGCCACAGCTACCGATCGTCCCCCGCGGAACGGCCCGATCTCGCGCCACTTGAGCGCGGCGAAAGGCCCCGTGGCCGCGGTGTCTTTCGCGGCTTTGGCGCTGTCCGCGCGCTGAGCTTGCGCGGCCGTTGCGATCGCAGCGATCGCGAACGCGACCGCCAGATATGACCAGGAGCGAAGAGCGCACCGGTCTCGAGAGTATAGGAAATTGTTCATCCGTTTAGCGTATGAAAATGGGGGGTGCGGTGCAAGGGATGCCACGGAACACCACTGACGGTACGCCCAAGTAAAAAGGCGCCACGAATTGTGCGGACAAACGCGGATAAAACTGGCCCGTGGCTACATCTTCGCTGGCATTCCTCATACTTTCCATGACAACGCTGGATCAGGTCTTTCAGAGAGGACTCGCACGATGTGTTCGCACACTCGCTTAGTCATTTTGTCCGCCACGGTTCTCTGCCTTTCGGCCTGCACGGTAGTTGACCGGGCGGGCAGCTCCGACACGGACAGCGTTCCCGATATGCTCGCCGGGCCGCGAGTCCAGGATACCGTGGCCACAACCACGTTGGTTGCAACTGTCACGGGCTTCAAGACGCCCGAGTCAGTCCGATACGACGCCGCAGCCGATGCTTACTATGTTGCGAATATCAACGGCGGTCCGAATAACAAGGACAACAACGGATTCATAAGCAGGGTTACCGCGGATGGAATCATAGACTCGCTCAAGTTGGTGAGTGGCGGCCGCGATGGAGTCACCCTGCACGCTCCCAAAGGATCGGTGCTCGTCGGGGATACTCTGTGGGTCACCGACATAGACGCGGTGCGAGGCTTCAATACAAGGACAGGCATGCCCGTCGCCTCCGTGGATCTCACCAAACAGAAAGCGGTCTTCCTCAACGACATCGCGCTTGGACCCGACGGTGCGCTCTACGTTACGGATACGGGTATTCGATTCGCGGCCGATGGAAGCATGTCGCACCCCGGCAAGGACCGGATCTTCCGAATCGCTTCCGACCGGCGGTCAGTGACCGTCGTGGTGGAGGGCGACACGCTCGGCAGGCCGAACGGAATAGTATGGGACGGCACGAACTCGCGATTCGTTCTCGCGGGCTTCAACTCCCCGAACATTCTCGCTTGGCGGATCGGTGACTCCGCTCCTACCGTGATCGCCACGGGACCGGGCGGCTACGATGGGCTCGATGTGCTGGGCGATGGGCGAATCATTGTTTCGAGCTGGGCGGACTCGAGCATCTCGGCGGTAACGGGAAGCGGGGTCACTCGCCTGATAACCGGAATCTCAGCGCCTGCCGATTTCGCGGTCGACACGAGGCGCGGCCGCATCGCGATTCCGCGGTTCGAGAACGACCAGGTGGAGATCCATACGATACCAGCGCGGGATCGCAGCTAGAAAGCGACCACGTTCTTCTCCGCCGACGGGAGTTGTCGCCGATGGTGAATTATGTGCACAGTGCAGAACCGCAAGCCCGCATCCGAGTCGAGCTTTCCGAAGAAGGGATGCGTCAACTGCGCTTTACCCGATCTTTGCTGGTCGCCCAGTACCTCGAGAAATTTCTCGCATTGTGCCTCAAGGCGGTCGAGAACTTCCTTCTGGTCGAACGGGCCGTTGCCCGGACGCACCTCCCTCACTGCTGGCGCGCCCGTCGGAATGCGGCCATGCTTCAGCAGTCCTGGTAGAACCGTCCAACGCAGAAATAATCGCTGCCATGCGGAGGTGCGAACCCTGATTGCTGATCCGCCTGCCATCTCCTGAAGGAGGGCAGCATATGTAAGGCTGAGGTGTTGCGATATTTGCGCCGGCGACCACTTGCCGGCCGGCGATCGCTGCCATGTGTCGGCGTCCAGAGCCAAAGCGCACTCAACAAACTCGCGTAGCGCGACCCGGTGCTCTACATATCGGGAATCCATATTTTCTCGGCCCTGATGAGCTCGACATGGTTCGGCAGCACGAGCGGTTGCTCGGACTGTGTGTAGAACGCCAGACCGCCATAGCTCGTCAGATAGCCGACGTGTTTCTTGAAGACTCCCCCCTGCGCCACGACAACCAGCGGGCGGTCTCCTCGCTTCAACACCATGAGAAAGGCATCGGGTTCGACTCGGACAATGACACCCGAAGCCTTGCCGGCATTCATTATTACCTGCGCCGCCTGAAGGCTGGACATGTGGCCTAGAACTTTGCGTTGAGGTTGATGCAGCGTTTGGCCAGAGCCGTGAGCAATTTGTCGGTCTCTCCTTCCTCGTTCAGAGTCTGCTGAAGTAAAGTTGCGTGTTCCTCGCGCCCCAGCAAGCGTGCCCATGTTCTCGCCGTTCCGTATCCAGCCATCTCGTAGTGCTCGACATGCTGTGCCGCCGAGATAAGTCCCGCGTCGAGCACGTCCTGCTCAGGCCTCTCCTTGATGAGCTCCGCGCCTTCTTTGATCAATCCTTCCATTCCCACGCATTTCTTGCCCCGCGGGCTTTCTCCTATATCCTTGCAGATTCGCTCAAGTCTCTTCACGTGCTGCCGCGTCTGGCGCTCGTGCTGCGAGAATGCATTCTTGAGATCCCGATGGCCAGCCGCCTTGACCATCTTCGGCAGCGCCTTGAGAATTTGAGTCTCTGCGCTCCAGAGATCCTTGAGTCCATCCAGGTATAGCGCTTCAAGCGTGTCGAGCTCCATGGTGCCTCTTTGGCGAATAGTGAAAGATCGAATTCGCGGCGACCGAGTGGTTCCGCGCAGTGAAGGCAAGTTTCATGCACGGCAGTTCTGATCTCTCATTCTTACAGCATGTGCATCTCCTGGGTTCGAATTACGATATGTTCCTGGCGGAATCGTTTCTCGAGACGGCGACGATAGTCCAACCACCACTTTCGATCGAGCTCGTTCGCCATTATCTCCCAGACGACGACGTCTTCCCGGGTCGTCTCCTGAGCATCCTCCTTCCACAACCCTTCAGCCGGTGCGCGAGTGTAGGCTGTCAGACCGCCGAAGCGTTCGGTCAGCTCGGAGCTCACAAGTCGGAACAGCTCGTGAGCGAACAGCCGGCCCTCGTTGTCGTAGATGGGCAGTAACATCTGAACCAGATGTATTGGGAGGTCCGAACGAGAGGATGAATCGTGCTGCGACTCGAGCCCGCCTGTTGCGCGCCGCTGGAGTCTCTCGATAAGCGCCAGTGCATCCAGAGCTGCAGCTCCCGCGGCCGTGTTGTCGAAGATGCACCACGAGGGCACTCCGGTCGCCCCCGCCTCAGCGAGACGCGCTGCAAGGCGGTCCAGATAGCTGGCCTGGTAAGCCGAGTAGTACATCCGCGGCGCACCATGCAATCGATAGTATCGCAGGCCGTTCCAGCCGCCTGGTTCCGTGGCGCTTGGAACGAGAGGAGGGTCGGCCACGATTCGCGCCACGCGGAAATCGGCTAGAAGATCATTGCCGTTCGGGTCGAACCAGCTATGATGTCGAGGCTCGCATGCAACCGCTCCATCAAAGCGATCGCGAAGCACAGCAAAGAACTCAGTAGCTGACCGCCGATTGAAATCCAGGCTTGGTGGGAATTGCACCAGCAGACAACCAAGTTTGGCTCCTAGATGTTCCACCTCTGATATGAAAGCCTCCAGTTCCTCAGTCGCGTCACGGAGCTTGAGGACGTGAGTAATGTTCCTGGGCGCTTTAACGGAGAACCGAAAACCTCGAGGCACGCTGGCGGCCCAGCGGGCATATGTCGCGGCGCGATGAGAACGGTAGAAAGACGAGTTGATCTCGACGGCGGTGAAGGTAGCAGCGTAGCGCTCGAGATGGCTTCCGCTCTCTGGGAAGCGATCCGTGGCGAGCTGCGGAATGACCCATCCGGCACAGCCAACCATGGGAGCGGCGCGCGCGGCTTTGCTGCTGCGCCGCCTGGATGCGGGTGACATGGCGGCTAACCTGTCCGCGCGTCAATTCCGAGGCAAGCCCGCACACCTCTTGCATCACTTTGCTGCATGACCCTGAGCCACGTGTTTCTTCTCTCTCCTGCGCGCTGCGACGGCAAACGCGCCATGATCCTGCTCAATCCTCACGCGCCATTCCCGCTTGCCGTCAAGCTGCGCGAGGAGAACGGAGCGGAGATCGGCGAGGTATTCAGCTTCATGAGCGGCCTCTACTTTCGCGGAAAGCTCGCCTATGCGCGCGCCTTTTCCGACAGCACGCGATACAACTCGTCCGTGTTCGTCATCACAACTGATCGCGGCCTCGTTACGCCGGAGATGCGTGTGCGACGCGACGACCTGGAGGCGTTCGGTGGCGTCGATCTCGCGGAGGCTGACGAACGCTACCACGCTCCGCTGCGCAGAGACGTCCTCAGGCTTGCTGGCGAGCTCGGCGCTTCCACACTCGTCGTGCTGCTTGGCAGCATCGCAACCGGCAAGTATGTGGACACACTGCTCGAGGTTCTGGGAGAACGTCTCGTCTTTCCCAGGGACTTCGTGGGACGCGGCGACATGAGCCGCGGCGGGCTGCTCCTCCGGCGGGCGCGTGAGGCTCGGGAGCTTGAATACATCTCCGTCGCCGGCGCCGAGCGCCACGGAAAGCGCCCGCCAAAATTGGAGCCCGTCCGATGACTACCTTGGTCTCGGGACGCGGCAAACCTGGCGCAATTCTTCAGGCAGGTGCAGCAGGTAGATCGGTCACAGATGAAGCAGGCGCGTCCAGCCTGGCGGACCTCCTCGGGAGAGGCGATCGCTCGGCGAACACTCGGTCCTCATCCATCCGGAAGAGCGCGTACTTCGCGTCGAGCGCGATGTGGCGGAACCGCTCGGCAACATCCGCGCTGATCGGCACGCGCGAGAAGATTATCACTGTGAATAATTCGCCCGAACGCAGCTCGCCTCCGAACCCCACCACCGAACGCACACCATAGGGGACGACGAACTCGGTTTGTGCGGGGATGAACCGGCTACCAAGCGCCTCTTCTACATGAAGAACGCTGAAGCTTTTTCCTTTTTGCGTGTGCATGATTGGCACGCCTGGCTTCACGACCTCACGGACGTCGAGACCGAGCCCCCTGATGAGTTGCGAAATCATCGGCGCCTGTTCCACCATCTCGGCGCTCGCCAGAGGGATCACTTGATGACCGCGTGAGCGCCGCCGGTCGCACCAGTCAGGCTCCACTCCGACGCTTGCAAGCAGTGTGAGACATCTCAGCGACTCGTGGGGCCTGTCGGCGAGGAGGCGGTCGGCAAAGAGTTGCAATTCGGGTTCGAGACGCTCGTAGAGGTGCGTCTTGTAGAATCGCACCAGCACACAAGCCCTCTTGCCATCCCGGACCGACTCCAACTGCTCGTAGAAGTGCCGAACTATCGCCTCGGCAGCGTTCTCCATCCGCGTGGCGCCAAGCGTTGCTTCCCTCAGCTCCCGGCCACAGCGGAGCATCTCCGGAATCGAAAATCCTTCGAGGACATAGCCCATAGCGTTCTACACCGGTCCAAAATGATCTGCCCTGAATGCCGGACGGTGCAACAGCATAGCAGACTGGAGTGCAATCGGCCAGTATCGTTTGAACCAACCACCTGCCTCCGGCATCGTATAGTGCGACATCCGGCCATCTTCCGCGGCGCCGAGTACTCTGGCCTGCATACTCGAGATTACAATGCTGAGAATCTCCCTAGCATCTACCGTCCTGATCATGCTGGCTTCTATCGCGCCGGCGCAGCGCTCGGCCATTCCCGTGGTGAGATATGAGCTCCGCATCGACAGCGCGGATCGCTCGGGTTTCGATGTCGAGATGCGAGTCCGAGGCGTTCCAGACACGTTTCGCGTTGCGATGGCAGCGCATCCCGAGTACGACGACCAGTACTGGCGCTTTGTCGAGGGGCTCCGCGCAGAAACTCGTACAGGCTCGGCAGCCGTTTCACGCGAAGATAGCGCGCTGTGGCGTGTGGTTGCACCCGGAGGCGACGTCGTAGTGCGATACCGGATTAGGCTCCCAGCCGCAGAAGTTCCTCCACGCGCGGCATGGAGACCGTTTCTCGGCCCTACCGGGGCGCTGGTGGGGGGCCCGCATTCATTTATGTATGTACTCGGCGCAACTCGCACAGCATCTCATGTCGCGCTCGAGATCCCTCGCGGATGGGAGATCGCAACAGGCCTGGAACCCACAGCCGAGCCGCGGATATTCTTCGCGCCGTCCGTCTACACGCTAGTCGACTCACCAATACTGGTTGGACAATTCAGAACGTGGCGGTTCGCGGTGGACGGGGTTCCTCATCGCGTCGTGTACTGGCCGATGCCACCCGTGCCGGGAACGCCCGCGGCCGCATTCGATACTGCGACGTTCGTGAGCAGCATCGAGAGGCTCGCTCAGCAGGCGGTGGCGCTGTTCGGACGCGCTCCGTACCGCGAATACACCTTTCTCTTCCAGGAGGGAGCGTACGGCGGGCTGGAGCACATGAACTCGGTGACCCTTGGCGTCCCAGGAACTGATGGTGCTAACAGCACCGAGATTCTGGCTGAGACGGCGCACGAGTTCATTCACACCTGGAACCTCATGCGCATCCGGCCGGCGGAGCGAGGAGACGTGGACTATCGGCAGTCGGGGCAGTCCCGAGGACTGTGGTGGAGCGAAGGCGCAACCATGTACTATGCCGATCTTCTACTTCGCCGGGCCGGACTGCCAGTGAGCGACTCTACGCGTGTTGCTCATCTGGAAAGTCTCATCGCTCGGTATCAGTTCAACCCGGGTAACTTTCGAGTCTCGCCGGAGCGCGCGAGCCTTGCCGAGTACGGCGCGCCGCCAGGCTCCCTGGGCGACTACGACCCAAGCCCTCACCTGCAGGGTGAGTTGCTGAGCGGAATGCTGGACCTGATAGTGCGCGATGCTACCAACGGGAGGCGTTCGCTCGATGACGTGATGCGCGCGATGCTCCGGCAGTCCTCGGTTGAACAGTATCGGGGCTTCACAGGCCGGGACATCGAACGAACCGTGGCGGAGATATGCAGATGCGTGGTGCGGCCATTCTTCGATACGCACATCCGCGCGGCAAGGTCGCTCGACTTCGACAGTTATCTGCGGCTGATAGGATTGCGTACTCGCGTGTCGTGGAGTCCGGCGCTCGATAGAGAAGGGCGGCCCGCGACCGATCTGCGGATGCGCGCCTGGCAACCGCCGGGACAGGACGGCATGCACCTGCTCATCACCGATCCCGCGAGCGTGTGGGGGCGTGCCGGTTTGCACACGGGTGACCGTCTCGTGGCCATGAACGGAAGCCCGATGACCAGCTGGGGCGACGTTCGTGGAGTGCTCAGCCGGCTGCGCATAGGCGACACCGTACACATCGAGTTGGCACGTTCCACGGGCCCACGGCGGACATCGGTGGTCGCCGCCGGCTATGAACGTCCACAGGTTCGCATCGAAGAGATTCCGGAAGCCACGGAGAGGCAGCGCGCTCTGCGCGCCGGTTGGCTCGCCGGCAAGCCATGATTCCGTACGTTATCTGATCCCGAGAGTCGGGTTAGCCACGCCAGATCGGGCGGGCAAGACCACCAGCATCTTCATAGAACTTGATCGCGCCTGGCGCATGATGCTTGGCTATCAGGATCACCTGACCCATGTGCATCGCGAAGTGCTCGACGACGTGGTAGATCGCTTCACATACTGTGACGTCACGTCCCTGGATGATCCGTCGCGTGAGTAGCTCGGATGGCTCGAGGAGATCGATCACGGCCAGGGCTTCGTCGACGGCTTCATCGAGCTGCGCCAGAAGTTCGGACGCTGGCTGACCATAGCGCGCCGCGAATTCCGACGCTCGGTCGCGGGACTCAGGGCCCCGACCAACTCCCGTCACTATCCACTGCCGGACGTTGCCCGTGAGATGAAGAAGCAGGTTGCCGACGCTGTTGGATGCGTCGTTGGCACGCCACCACAATGCGTCAGGCGGGAGAGTCTCCACGGCGCGCCTGAGCTTGGTCCGGTATTCGTCGCGGAGGTAATAGCGTGATCGGTCCAGAAAAAGCTGCGCGACATCCATGACTAACTTGCCGCTGCCACGAACGCGGCTATGAGCGGGTGTGACTGCTCCCGCAGCACCGCTCGCTCCGGCTGGAAGAGTGTTGCCATGAAGAATGGATGACCATCCAGCTCGACCGCTCGTATCTCGCCAGCCTCATCCCGAGCACTGACGCTCAAGGGTCCGGATTCCAGTCGGTTCTTATAGAAGGGGTTCAGGCCGTAACTGCAGTGGTATGTCTCGGTCGCATTGGTTGCTCCATAGATCTGCGACAAGCGCGAGCCCGGCACCAGCCGAAGGTCATTCGTAACCTCCACCAGCGAGCACTCCAGTGGCGAGATGACAGGATCGCTCGCGGACGGATCGAGCTCCGCGTGGGCAGGCGCCGGTATCCCCCAAACCGCCTCAGCGTACTCGAGCAGCGCGTGCTGGAATCCTCCGCAGGTTCCAAGGAAGGGTTGCTTCGTTTCGCGGGCGAAGCGAATGGCGTGTATCGCACCGGCAGTATTGGTATAGGGGCTGGCCGGCACGCACCATGTCGCGGTGAATCCGGCCAGGAGCGGTGCGACATCCGCGGTGAGCCGCGTGGTGTGGATCCAGGTCCAGGTAACCTTCTCGCTGGCCTCACTCGCGGCGCGGGCCAGGGCGGCGGGAATCGCCTGGTGTGCGGTGACGTTGGGGTTGTAATCGCCAACCAGGGCAATGCTGATCACGCCCGGCCGCGCATCTTAGCCAGCCACCAGCGGAGCCCAACGAAGAGGAAGCGCCAGTCATGAAAGAACTCCGGCGGTTTGCCCTCGACCGCATGTCCGACAAACTGAAACAACCAGCCCACAACAAAGAGGGTGAGCGGGACCGGCCAGAACCGCGGCACAAAGATAGCCACAATGAAGAGAGGCAGCGATACAGCGATCATGGGAATGCCCAAAGTATGACAGATTCGGTTCACCGGGTGCTGATGACTCTGCGAATACTGCCTGATCCACTCCTCCCAGGGTCTGCCGCCGAGCATGATCCCCTCCTTGGGTACGGTGTGCCGCCGTTGAGACAGCCAGCCATCGCAGTGAAGATGGGAGCACATTCTCGAGAACGCGAGAGCAACTCGATCTTCAAACGCAGCCACGAAATCACGGCATGGCCGGCATGCGCTTGCGCAATGTTCTAAGAGTACGTCTATTGGCGCCATAACATTGCCATCGAGGGAAAGCGATATGAAAAGCACCGCCCGTATCGGCACGCATCCCATTCATCCAATGCTGGTGGCATTCCCGATTGGTCTCTGGGTTACGAGTTTCGTTTTCGATGTGATTGGAGGACTGCTGGACCACGACGGGTTGCATGTGGCGGCCTACTACATGGCTGTCGCTGGATGCATCGGGGCCCTGGCAGCGGCGTTGCCTGGCCTCATTGATCTTCTCACCGTCATCCCAGGCGGCACGCCCACGCGACGCACTGGATGGATTCATGCTCTCCTCAATGTCGCGGCGCTCGCGCTCTTTGCCGCCAGCGTATGGCTCCGGCCCTGGCCAGGGGCGATGAACTACCCTGCCTACCTCACCGCCGCAGTCGCGGTACTGGTGCTCGGATACTCGGGTTGGCTCGGAGGTTCGCTGGTGTACGACGACAAGGTGGGTGTACCGGCGGAGCCAGCGCCACGCTAACGGAAGGCACGTCGTTATAGCCTCACACACGTTCGCCACGGCCGAATCGAACGCTTTTCTCGCGGCGTGTGTCTATCTCATTGACACATGCCGCGAGCCGCAATCGCACTTGACCATCTGCACGTGGTGAGCGCCAGACCGACCGCAGTACGGGACTCGTTGGTCGCCGAGGCGTCCGACGAGCAGCGCCTGATTCGGAGCGTCCTGGCCGGCGATCCCGCGGCGGGCCGCAAGCTTTACGATGCTCACGCGCCAAGAGTCTACCGGCTTGCCTACCGACTCTCGGGAGACGCGGACACGGCGAGAGAGCTAACGCAGGAAACATTCATCCGCGCGTTCGACCGGCTGGACCGCTTTCGCGGGGAAGCGGCGTTCTCGACCTGGCTTCATCAGATCGCCGTCTCGGTCACGCTCAACGGCATGCGCAAGGTCAAGCGGTTCCGGGTCCGCGAGACCGATCTCGACGATGCCGCTCATCTGGGCGTCGAAACGCAGGCAGCCGAGCCGGATCTGCGCGAGCGGTTGAACAAGGCGATTGACGCGCTGCCGGAGGCGCTCCGGGTTACGCTGGTGATGCACGATATCGAGGGCTACACGCACGGCGAGATTTCCGAGATTCTGGGTGCACCGGATGGTACGTGCAAGTCGCGGCTGGCAGCCGCCCGCGCGCGACTTCGAATTGCGTTAGCTGATTTCGCGACAGAATGACTCAGGAATGGATCAAGGAGACAGTATGAGTGAACTACGCAGGGACTGGTTAGATCGCGCGATGAGCGAGGCTGCGGGAAGCTACCGTGTCGCGCCGGACCCGCCGCTGGACGAGATGTGGGCGGAAATCGAGCGCGCCCATTTCGACACCCGGGCGCGCCCCGGCCTGCGGCGCCGTTTGAGCGCGTGGCTTGTGCCCGCCATGGGTATTGCCGCCGCACTTGTCCTCGGCGTCGGTATAGGCAGGTATCTGATGCCTGCCCGCGCGTCGAACCAGATCCGCTTGGCCGCAGCTGACTCGACGCCCGTCGGCTGGCCGCGGATGATCGTTTCACCGGATGCGGGCGCTGACATCGCAACGTTGGCGAGGGGTCCCTACGAGGATGTGACGACAGCGTACTTCGGCGAGACGGTAGCACTTCTCGGTGCTTTCCCCGGCGAAACCAGTGACGGCCGGGCGAACACGCGCTTCGTAGCCCAGGCAGGCGAGTTGCTGACCACCACGCGCTTGCTCATCGATTCTCCCGCTGGTGCTGATCCGGAGATGCGCGTGCTACTCGAGGACCTGGAACTGGTGCTCGCACAGATCGCGCGGATGCGTAACGCGCGGGGCAACACAGAGCTCGACCTCATAGCCAGCGCGCTCGATCAGGGGGACGTCCTTCCGCGACTTCGCTCGGCGGCAGCGGTTTACGCCGCCTTGAACCATTAGGAGAGCACAATGAGACCGACTACACATATTGCACTTGCCTGCCTTCTGCTCGCAGTCCCGCTAATGGACGCGGCCACGCAGGCGAAGCCCAAACGCCCTAAGCAGCCAGTTATGGAACCTCGCCCGCCAGCACCTCCGCGCGAATCGCGCTCGCCGGAATTCGAGCTCGACGTCAGCGACATTCTCGAAATGGCGCAGTCGCGTCTCGAGGATGCCATGCCACAGGCGGAGATGGCGATGCAGCAGCTGGAGCATTCGATGCCGGATATCGAGTTGGTCGCCGAACGAGCCGTCGAACAGGCGGAACTTGCTTTGAGAGACGTCGACTGGGACCGGCTGCGTGACCTGCACATCGATCCGGACTTCGACTTTGATTTCGACTTCGACTTTGATTTCGATCACGACTTTGACTTCGACTTCGACCACGATTTTGACTTCGACCACGATGGCAACTTCGACCACGAAATAGACCATGACATCGGCAACACCAACCACGCGGCGCGTAGCGAGCGAGTGCTTCCAAGCAGTCCAGCTGAGCCCTGGGCCGTCGGCGATCCCGCGGATTCCATCTATCGGTTGGCCCGCGAAGCACTCAACAGGGGCGAGTACAGGCGTGCCGCACAGCTCTTCCGTGAAATCAGGGACAAGTTCGCGCAGTCCGCATACGCGGCTGATGCTTTCTACTGGGAATCGTTCGCGCTCTACCGCATTGGCGGACTAGATGATCTTCGCGCCGGATTGGCGGTGCTCGAAGAACAGCGCGTGCGTTTCGCCAAAGCCTCCACACAGGCCGATGCTGCGGTGCTCGCAACGCGCATCCGCGGCGCACTGGCCGCGCGTGGCGACTCGCGTGCCGCGTCGCGCGTTGAACGGGACGCCAACGGCAACGGAGATTGCGACAAGGAAGACATGACGGTGCGCATCGAGGCACTAAGCGCTCTGGAGCAGATGGATCCGGACGCGGCCACGCCGATCCTCCGTCGCGTCCTTGCCCGCCGAGACGAGTGCTCGGCAGGCCTTCGCCGCCGTGCGGTCTTTCTGGCGGGCAAGAAGGGTAATGCAGATGCCGCCACGCTGCTCGCCGATGTAGTGAACAGCGAGACTGACTCCGACGTGCGCAGCGACGCGATCTCCTGGCTATCCCGCATGCCGGGTGACCAGGCGCTCGCCACGCTCGAGGCTCTGCTCCGCGGCAGCGACGGTGAAAAGGTGCAACGAGCGGCCGTCAAGGCGTTGGCCGCGCATCCGTCTCCCCGCGCACGCCAGAGCGTGCGAGCGGTAATCGAGAATGCGAACGCATCGGAAAGGCTGCGGTCGGACGCCATCACATACCTCGGTAGCCAAGGTGCAACACCGGAAGATGCTGCCTACCTTCGTTCCACATACGGCAAGCTCGAGAGCCGGCGCCTGAAGGAGCGTATCCTGAGTGCTGTCTCTCGAGTCGGCGGCCCGGCGAACGAGCAGTGGCTGCTCACGATTGCCAGCAACGCCAACGAGAGTATGGAGCTGCGCGGTGTGGCGTTGTCTCGCCTCGCGCGCAAGGACGTTCCACTCGCGGATCTGGCACGCCTCTACGATTCCCTGCAGGAGCGCGAGCTCGGCGAGCACCTCATCGGTGCCTTCGGTCGCCGGAAAGAGCCGGAAGCAACCGACAAGCTGCTGGAGATCGCGCGCAACGGCACCGACCCTCAGCTTCGCCGCGCGGCAATAGCCGTCCTCACACGAAAGAATGATCCGCGGACAACCAAGCTCTTAATGGAGATTCTGGACAAATGAACAGCCACCGAATGAAGTCGATCGTCCCGCGCGTCCGCCGGCTGGCTTGCATCTCTCTGGGGCTCGCGCTCGCTGCCGCGCCGGCTCTGGCACAGTCGCTCGCTGACCGCGTGTCGCGGGCCTCTGACGGGTCTGTTCAGTTTTCATTTGCCGCGCGACCCGGCGTCTGCGGCAACGGGCGGACGTTCATCTCCATCGACTCGCATGCCTTCTACGGGTCGTACTCCGGGTCTGATGTGATGCGCCGCGAGCAATGCCAGTCGGGGCCGGTGCGCGTCGTCATGACACGCGCTGATCGAGCCGTCGTCGACATCGACACGTACGTCGGTCCAGCCTCAACAACACAGGGTGTGACCGACCTGGGAGTTGCGCCGGCACGTGAAGCCGCCGACTACCTTCTCTCCCTCGCGGCCAAGCTTGACGGCCGTCCCGGTAAAGATGCGATTTTCCCTGCAATGCTCGCGGACAGCGCGGATACCGACGCCGCTCTGCTCGCGATCGCGCGCGACAAGAACCGGCCGCGTGAGACGCGCCGAAGCGCTGTCTCCTGGCTCGGCCGAAGCGCTGATCGACGGCTTTCGGCGCCGGCGGATCGTGTTACCGGCGCTCTCGTCGAGATTGCAAAGGACGCAACCGACAATCAGACGGTGCGTGAACAGGCGCTTTCCGTACTCTCGCGCATGGAGCACGGAGATGGGATTCCAGCGTTGATGGAACTCTCGCGTGGAACGCAGGATGGCTGGCTTGCGAAGAAGAGCTTGTCGGCCATCGCGCGTTCCGGCGATCCGCGCACTCGGGAATTCCTGCGGACGGTCGCGAAACGTGACGACACCACTGAAGAGCTCCGGGTGATAGCGATCCGCGGGATCGGTCGGGAGTATGCCACGAACGAGGACGCGCAATTCCTCCGCGGACTCTACCCTGCGCTCACGAGCGAAGACGCCAAAGAGAGCGTCATAGCTGCGGTCGCGGAGATCGGCGGTCTGGAGAACTCACGCTGGCTCCTGACCATAGTCAGAAACGAACAGGAGCCGTCCAAGCTGCGGCGGCGCGCGCTGACAGGCGCACAGAAAGCCGGGGTTCCGACGGCCGACTTGCTGAAGCTTTATGACGCGTCGGCGGACCAGCAGCTCAAACAGACTCTCATCGGTCTGTACGCGCAGGCGGGCGAACGTGATGCGACCGACAAGCTGATCTCAATCGCAAGAGCCGAGGAGGATCGCACTCTCAGACGCCGTGCGATCTCCAGTTTATCCAAGTCGGACGATCCAAAGGTGAAGAAGGCTTTGCAGGAAATCGTGGAGCGCTAGGTGCGCAGTGGGTCAGTCCGAGTTCGAGGACTGGCACCAAGAAAGACACAGACGCGAGACGCCAGAAGTAAAGTCTCCGAGTTGCGAGAATGAGGCACTCGGCGCTACACGAGCCCGCGTGATTCAGAACATCCTCGCCACAGGATGGGTTAGTTGCGAGAGCGAGCTTCACTCCGTTATCTGGCTTCTCAGTCAAAGGACAGCAAACAGGCTTAAGTGTTGGTTTCATCCTCGATCCTGAGGTCTATACTTCTGGCGTCTCGCGTCTGCGTCGTTCTTGGTTGACCTTCCGCTCCCAAACTGACCCACTACTGCTAGGTGCGCTCTGGACCCCACTCGGGGGGGTGGGGGGCACGCCAACAAATGTTACAGCGTCGGGCGCGCCGCGAAGCGGAACAAAACGATCCTGGTTGAAACGCTGGCGGCGGTCGTATCGTCGTCAGTCGATGACGGCACCTCCTGTCTTTCGGCCAAGAGCTAAACGCGCTCTAAAGCGCGCGGCGGCGATTATCTCCATCGGTGCCGCGAGCCTCTCGATCATGAACTTCGCGTTGAGCCCCAGCACCGGCGGAGATTCGTCGTTGGCTTCGGCGTTGGCTACCGCCAACGTCGCCTGGGTCGCGGTCACGCCACGCGAGGCTATGGTCGCTTCGCTTGGTGATACCATTCGCTTCACCGTCATGGCCGCCGACAAGCGAGGCGCTACGGTGGGTGGCGTCGTGATCCGCTGGAGCAGCGACGATCCTGGCATCGTCTCCGTGGATGACCGCGGCCAGGCAGTTGCCCGAGCGCCCGGCAGCACTACCATCATCGCGGCAGTGGGCAGCCACGTCGGCCGGGCCCGCGTAGTCATACGGCAGTCTGTGGCGCACGTTCGCATTCTTTCGGACGGCGCTATTCGCCTGGGTGAAGACGAGCGTCGACGGGTGGACGTACACGCCACCGACGCCAGAGGCTTCGTCATCAACGGACGCCAGGCATCGTGGCGCGTGACGGATCCGTCGGTGGGCGTCGTCGACTCTATAGGAAACGTGACTGGGCTCGCCGCGGGAACCGCCACTCTGGTCGCGGTGATCGATGGTATTGCCGCCGAGTCGCCGATCACGGTCGCGGCCGTCCCCGGATCGGTGA
This sequence comes from Gemmatimonadaceae bacterium, assembly GCA_046261975.1. Classification (GTDB taxonomy): domain Bacteria; phylum Gemmatimonadota; class Gemmatimonadetes; order Gemmatimonadales; family Gemmatimonadaceae; genus JBHENQ01. Next base: position 19,720 of record JBHENQ010000187.1, read on the forward strand.
TACTGCGTGGCGACAGCGGCCTCCGGGCGTTGTCCGGGCGTCAACTCCCTCACTCGGTCACGGTTCACGTGAACTCGCGGCGGGATCACCCGGCAGCCGATCTTCTCGTGCGCTTTTTCCCGGAAGACGGCCATGGGCACGTTGACCGCGACTCGGCCAGAACCGATCGCAACGGCAACACTACTTTCAAGTGGACGCTCGGAACCGCGCCAGGACGACAGCATCTAGCGGTCACGGTTGACGGTCTCGACAGCATTTTCGTGGTGACCGCTGAAGCTGAGCCGGTCGCCGAGAACACGCGTTATGTAGGGCCCGGTGCGGCACTGACGGGCCGAGCAGGCGATCGCCTGGAACAGCCGGTGACCATTCGTCTCACCGATACTCTCGGTCGCGCGGTCGCGGACGTGCCGGTAGCGTGGAAGGCAGAAGCCGACGGCGCCGTCGAAGTGCTGGACGCGCGAACCGACACACTTGGCGAGGCACGAGCGCGATGGACTCTCGGACCTAAGAGCGGGAAGCAGCGCATACGAGTTCAGGCCGGTCCACCGCGTGCCGTGCCACCATTCTATGTGACAGCCTCGGCCGTGGCCGGAGCGCCGGCGTCGGCAGTGGTCGTTAGCGGCGGGGCTCAGACGGCTCGCGTCGGGGATGTCCTGGGCAAGCGAATTCGGGTGCGAGTGCATGACGCTGTCGGCAATCCCGTGGCAGGTGCGCGCGTCATGGCCATGGCGGCTGCTGGAACCACGTCCGACACGCTGCTTCTCACAGATTCTACGGGCGCGATCAGTATCCGTTGGACGCTAGGCACCGCAGCCGGACCACAGCAATTGCTTGTTCGTCCAGAGGGTATTGCGCAAGCGCTGACGGTCTCCGCGATGGCACGTCCACGGACGCCGGCGAACGTGGAGTTCATTCGTGCCCCGTCTTCTGGGATCGTGGGACGCGCGCTGGTAGAGCCAATCAAGGTAGTGGTCACGGACGCCTACGGAAACGCGATTCCGGACGCGCAGGTGATCTTCGCTGCGCGCGCGGGCACGGCCACACCCCGTTCGCGGATGACCGACGCCGGCGGCGCTGCTATCGCGCGCTGGACGCTCGGCCAGGAGGCGCGCGCGCAGGCGCTGGTTGCGTCAGTTCCGCGAACGAATGCACGAGCTCAGTTGACGATCGATGCGCGCGCGGTGCCGTCGCCTGCTGTAAAAGGAAAGAAGCCCACCAACTAGCGCGCCTAGAAAGGCTTGCTGACGTTACTACCTGGCAGCCTTGTGCGACGCGACGGAGCCCCTCATCTTGGATTTTCCGCAAGCAACCAAGCGCCGTCCCATCGGGCGGCCGGAGGCTCAACAAAACTGGAGGTGCTCCAATGCCTGTCTACATGGCTGATCGTGAACTCCCCGGCGTCACCATGGCCCAGCTGGCTGATGCACAGCGAGCAGCAATCGAAACGAGCAAGCGTTTCACCAAAGAGGGCAAGCCGGTGCGCTATCTGCGCTCGACTTTTGTTCCGGGCGAATCGCACTGCATGTGCCTCTTCGAGGCGAACAGCGCAGACACCGTGCGCGAAGTCAATGAGGCGGCTAACATTCCGTTCAAGCGGATCGTCGAGGCAAACGACCTGACGCCTTAGAACGATAAGAAGGAAGAAAATTTGACTATTGCGGCGATAACTCTGCGCGCCGGCTGAGTTGCTTGCGGCCCGGAAGGTCCAGACCTCCCGGGCCGTTTTCACTACCCGCTCGCGCCGTTTAGGGTTGCGGCGGTAGCGGCGGTTGCGGCGGCAGCGGTGTCATCTGCTGGGCGAAAATCTTCCATTCCTCTCGCTGCTTGACCACGAGCCACTTGACGCGGGTACGCACCAGGCCGGGTGCCGTCTCACGCAGCCCTCCCGGCGGCAGCGCCGCGTAGCCCGTGAGTGCTACATCCAGGTCCACCATCGCCTGCCTCCCCGTGAGAAACAAGATGCGACGCACCTGGGTGGTCGAGGTGCTCCCCGCGAACGGGCCGTTGAAGAGGAACACGTGGACCGTGCGGATTGCCTCGCGCCCCAAAAGGATGGCCCCCACGGGATTCACCACTTCGGCGTCCCCCGTGTACAGGTTCGCGTAGGCTGACGCATTTTTCGCCGCCCAGCCAGCATCCCACGCGCTCACCAGCGCGTTGATCCCCGGTGTGTCCCCGAGCGTTGTGCCGATCCTCGCCTCCGACACCGATGCCACGGAACCGGGCGCGACGGGAGACGGGGCGTCCTTGCATGCGGAAAGCAGCGCCAAGAATAGCGGGATGAAGTGAGTAGCTCGCGACATACTGACCTCCAAGTGGTTGGGCTAGGACCGCGACGCCCTTGTTCGGGGCAGTTCGCGACGTATCTTAGCCGGACGCGGTTAGCGCGCGGTTATTCTCCCGTCAGTCCGGGTCAAGCAGCGGTTCATGTATCGGCTTCGTACTCTGGGCGCTCTCTCGCTCGAGCGGGACGGTGCTCCCCTGGACCACGTTGGTGCGCATCGGAAAGCGCTGGCGCTGCTAGCGGTGCTCGCCGCGCAGGGTAGCGTGGCCCGCGACCGCCTGATGGCGCTGCTGTGGTCAGAAAGTGATGAGGAACGGGCAAGGGGTTCGCTCAAACAGGCGCTCCACGTGCTCCGCGCCCAGCTCGATGCGCCTGAACTCCTGCTCGGCAACGCGGAGCTCCGGCTCAACCCCGACCAAATCGCAAGCGATGTGAATCTCTTCTCCAGGGCCTTGGAGGAGGGGGACCTCGCGACAGCGGTTCGTCACTATACGGGCCCCTTTCTGGAGGGTGCTCATCTGGCTGGTGCACCGGAGTTCGAACGGTGGGTCGACGCACAGCGTACCGAATTGGCGAGGCAATACGTAGACGCGTTGGAGCAGCTCGCTCGGACTAGCGAGAAGCGCGGCGATCACGCCTCCGCCGTTGGATGGTGGCGGCGTCTTCAAGCCGCCGACCCACTGAACGCCCGCGTGGCAGTGCGGCTGATGCAGGCGCTCGACGCCGCCGGGGACCGGGCGGGCGCGCTGCAGCATGCGCGGGTCCATGAAGAGCTGCTGCGTCAGGAATTCGGCGTAGGTCCGGACTCGGCGGTCAATGCACTGGCGGCACGCCTCCGATCGCTCCAAGCTCGACCGCTTCCAACCAGCGAGCCTAACAAGAGCACGAACGAGAACGCGGATATGGTGCCGGCGGGCCCACGGGAAATGGAGCCGAGTCGCGTTCGGCCATCTTCACCAGGTCCTGGTGCGCGGCTGCAGTTGGCTCGAAGCCGTTGGATGCGACCGCCAACGTTTTTGATGCTTGCGGGGCTCGTGGCGGTCGGGGGCGGGGGCGCTTCGCTGATGATCGGGCGCGGCGTGCCCGTTTCTAGTCCAGCCCCTGGAGTAAGGACGGACGTCGAGCAGAGCTCGATCGCGGTCCTGCCATTCGTCAATATGAGTCCTGAGCCGGACCAGGAGTACTTCAGCGACGGCATAACGGAGGAGCTCACCAACCGTCTCTCGAAGGTGGATGGACTCCGCGTCGCAGCCCGCACCTCGGCCTTCCAGTTCAAGGGCGAGAATCCTGACGTGCGCGAGGCGGCGGCGAAGCTCGGGGTAGCGACGGTGCTAGAAGGGAGCGTCCGGAAGTCGGGGGGGCAACTCCGGATCACGGCGCAGTTGATCGATGCGCGGAACGGCTACCATCTCTGGTCGGAAGCTTATGATCGAGACCTGGAAGACGTCTTTGCCGTTCAGGACGAGATTAGCCACGCGATCGTGGATGCGCTCCGCATTCGCCTAGCCGTTTCCGCGGTTCCCGCGCGACGCATGACGAACAACGCCGCGGCGTATGATCTGTACCTGCGGGGCCGCTACTTCATTAGACAGCACTCGCCGGAAGGGACGCGGCGTGCGGCGGAGTCTTTCCAGCGGGCCGTCGCCCTCGATCCGACGATGGCCAAGGCTTACATCGGCCTCGCCGACATCGAGTTCAGCCCTAGCCGTTCCGCGCCGGGGGAGCGGTTCCGGCGCGCCAGAGCCGCCGTGCAGATGGCGCTGGCTCTCGACAGCACCATCGCCGAGGCGCACGCTTCCATGGGCTGGATCAAGACGTTGTACGACCGCGACTACGCAGCAGCCGAGCGGCACATCAAGCGCGCCTTCGAGCTCGATCCCGCTTACACGTGGACGTACAACGCTTACACGGTCCTTCTCACGACGGTCGGACGTCTCGACGAATCACTACCAATGCTGCGTCGCGCACACGAGCTTGCCCCGTCGATCGCCAGCACGACCTTCCTGGGAGCACAGTACCTCTGGCGCGGCCAGAACACCGAGGCTATCGCGCATTTCCGCAGCGCTCTCGACATCGACTCGAGCTTCTTCATGGCACACTGGGGCCTCGGTCGAGCCTACCTGCAGCTAGGCCGCTACGAGAATGCGTTGAAAGAGTTCGAGCGCCCAGGCACGGACTTCGTCGGGTTCTATCAGGCAGGATTGCTGGGCTACACGCACGCGCGGGCGGGAAACGAAGCGGAAGCGCGCCGCATCCTTGCCGAGCTTCGGAAGCAGATGGTCAGGGGCGAGTACGTGCCACCCACCGACATGGCCGCCATTCACATTGGATTGGGCGAGCTGCCACAGGCGCTCGACTGGCTGGAGCGCCACGAGACCGACCGCGGCGCCCGTATCTTCCTCAAGATCGATCCAATCTTCGACCCTGTCCGTTCAGAGCCGCGATTTCAACGGCTCTTGCAGAGGTTGCGGTTGAGTTGAGACATCTGACCGGCGGCAGTGCTCGCTCACTGTAGATAAACGTCCGAGGCGGTTCATTTTCAGAGCCAGCGTCGGACGCCGGCCTGGTAGGCCGGGTACTCTGATCCGAACGCTTCCGTGAGGTAGCGCTCCTCGCGGCGGATGACGGCAACCCACAAGAGCAACAGAACAAGAGGCAGAAAAATCAACGGCCAGAAGATGCCTGACAGTAAAGACAGGCCGACATAGACAAGTGTGAGCCCCACGTACATGGGATTGCGGCTGAAGCGATATGGACCCTCGGTGACGAGGCTAGTAGCCGGCCGGTTTGGAAACACCGCTGTGTGGTGGCGCCGGAATGTCGCGAACGCCCAGCCACCGACTGCTAGGCCGGTCCCAATAAGCAACCAGCCGGCAGCGCTCGTCGCTGGGCTACGTCCGCCGGCCGGGAACCCCAGCGGCAGCGCACGTTCCACCAACCAGCCTGCCAGGAATCCCGCAACGAAAATTAGCGGCGGCGGAAAGCGCACGCCGGGACTCTGCATCACGGCGGCGTCATTCGGCTTGAATCTCCAGGGGCATGCAAGGATGCGGGCGTGCCTAGTCGCCGGTTGGGATTATCCCTGCGCCTTCCACCATCAGGATAATTGTGCGTTCTGACGCTCTGGTGCGGTGCACAACTCCTTTGGGCACGGTGAATCCTTGTCGCGGTGCGAGCTCCACGGTGCGATCCTGCAGATCGATCAGGAGCTGTCCTTCGACCACGTAGAAGAACTCGTCCTCATCGTCGTGCTTGTGCCAGTGATACTCGCCCTGGATCACGCCGAGCCGCACTACTGACTCGTTCACCCTGCAGAGCGTCTGGTTGTACCACGAGTGAGTGGCGCTATCGGCGAGCTTCTGCACGTCGACGACCTGGAGGGGGCCGTGCAAGACGTTGAGATGCGTCGAGTACGGATAGGATGCGGGCGGCTGGCTCATTTGTCAGCGCCTTTCCGGTGTGCCAGTGCCACGACGAACTCACCTGGAATCTCGTAGCCGCTTCCTCTGCGCGATGACTCGATGGAAGCAAGGTACTCTGCATGGGCCTCATCGCGAGTGGGCTCGTCGAAGCGCGAGTAAGCCAGCGCTACTGGCCCGCCCGCGAACGCCGCACCGCAAGCGTCTTCACCTGATTCGTAGCGCAGCGTTGTAGCGATGCGGTCGACGACGACGTCTCTGAAGCCTGCCTGCTCCATCGTGAGACGCAGATTGTCCTGCGTACCCAGCTGGAAGAAGAGCGGACAGACTTCGGAGCTGATGCGGCTCTCGACGATGGGAAATATCTCCGCCCAGCCGCACCTGTTACGCGCACCCCACACGGCGACGACTGCACGACCACCGGACCGGAGCACGCGGTACGTCTCCCGCAGCGACGCGAGGGGATCGGGAACATACATAAGCCCAAGCGCGCACAGCACGACGTCGAAGGACCCGTCGGGGAACCGCAGCTCCTCCGCGTCCATTCGCTCGGCGGTGACATTCTGCAGACCACGTTTTCCGGCCTCGGCCTTGACGTGCTCCACCATCGCATCAGAGATGTCCGTAGCCACTACCGACCCGTTCGGCGCGACGGCCCTTGCAGCCGGGAAGGTGACGAGGCCGGTGCCGCAGGCGATGTCGAGCACCCGGTCGCCCGGTTTAAGCTCCGCCAGCTCCAGCAGCCGGTCCTGTGCCGGCGCTAGCTGCCGCTGCCAGTACTTCTCGTAATGTGCAGCCGCCTTGTCCCAACCGTAACGCTGAACTCGACGCTGAAGCTTTGCGTCCATTGCTAGTGCTTCAGCGCCGTGACCCGCACCTCGCGCCGAACATCGTGAGCCCGAGCGAAGACGTCGCGGTAGGGACTGTACTTGTCGGCCGTATCGAGCATTCGCATGATGTCCTCCTCGGAGGCTGAGCTTTCAACCGTCACGATGTAGCGCACCTGTGTGTAGCCGGGCGGAACGTCGTCAGCGACACCCAGCTCGCCTCGGCTGTCATAGTCCGCTTCAACCTCCACCTCGAGTGACGTTATTGGAACGCCGAGTCGGGCCGCCCACATTCCATATCCGATCGCGAGACACGAGCCCAAGGCGCCGCGACCGAAGGTGCCGGGGTTAGCGCCGGCATTGGAGCCACCGGACTTTTCACTCATGCCGACGGTGAGCTTCCAATTGCCCTCCTCGACTTCACACTCGAGGCCGGGCTTCAAGCGAACCTTTGTTTTCGCGGTGGCCTGCCCCAGCGACGGGCGCAGGGAAACCGCTTTGACGTTGCGCTCTACTGCGTCACGGATTTTTTCGTCGCCTTTCATCTTGTCTCCCATTCTGATGCGCTTCAGATATTGCAATTGGAACAGCCGCGTGGCCAGGACTGTCGGTGCACTCTCTTTTGCACCAAATAAACCAACGGAATTACAGCGTCAAAGCGCGCGCCTCAGGGAATCCGTCGCAACAGGGCGACCAGTGCAGTTGGCGCTGACCGCTCCGGAATGTGATCGGCTCTCAGGACATAGTGAGCCCAGCCGCGTGACTTCGCTCGCCGCGAGAAAAGCGCGAAGTCGTCCTCGGCTTCAGCCTCGCCAGGTGCGACGGTCAATATGTAAGTGGCCGGGAGTCGGCGGCTAGCCCGATTCCGTATGGCGAGTGGCTCGGTGAATGTTTTCAGCGGATGGGGAACGTCGGTAGGTGGAGGAGTTTTCGGCTTGACCCAGAAGGGAGTCATGAGGCCGGCCTTTGCCGAGTCGACCATGCGTCTAACCAAAGGTTCGACCCTGGTGCCACGAGCCGCAGTGACGACGCTCTCTCCGTCCTCGGGAACGAACGCGTCGATGAACACGATGTGGCGGATACGTTCGGGGACTTGCTCCGCGACGCCGGCCACGACCATGCCGGCGTAGCTGTGGCCGACGAGGACCACGTCTCTCAGGTTCTCGAACAGGAGAGTGTTCACCACGTCGGAGACGTGCGTCGTCAGGTCGACCTCGGGCCCCGCGAGGTGAACGCGCTCGCCGAGACCCGTGAGCGACGGACGGTAGACCGTGTGACCCGAGGCGGAGAGCAGCGAGTCGACTTGGCGGAAGGCCCAGCTGCCGCCCCACGCCCCGTGGACTAGAACGTAGGTTCGGGCCGGCGGCTGAGCGTGGAGCTGCGCCGCACCGATGGCGAGCGCGAGGAAAACTGTCCGTGCTTTCAACTGAAACCTCTCTGTAGTCCCTTGCGAGCTTGGGCTAATGCTCGCTCCGTCCCTTCATCACCACACGCTCGATTCGACGATCCGGCACCAGCCAAATCAGAGCAACCAGAACATACAACCCGCCGGCAATCCACCGGTTCACAAACGCGGAGGGAATAGCGATCAGGTATAGGACCGGCGAAAGCTTACCCTTCCAGTCGCTCCCGAG
>JBHENQ010000188.1:0-17485 GCA_046261975.1 Gemmatimonadaceae bacterium
TCCTGGCCCCTCGTAGACGGCACCTTGATGCGGCCGGCGATGATCTCCTGTCTCAGGGCTTCGACGCGCGCGCGCACGCTATCAGGAATCAGCGCCTTGTTGTTCGCATCGTATATGTATCCAACGCCGTTCTCGGCGAGCCCATAGGAGTAGATACCGCCCTTGAAGGTTCCCTCCTTCACGCGCTTGATGACGTCGAAGGTCCCCGCATCGACGCCCTTTACCATCGACGTGAGAATGTGGCCGGGAGCTTCTTTGTACTGGTCTGCATCGACACCGATCGCAAGCTTGCCAGTCTGGCGCGCAGCCTCGAACACACCCAGGCCGGTGGACCCTGAGGCGTGGAAAATCACTTCAACCCCCGACTGATACTGACTGAGCGCGAGCTCCTTGCCCTTCCCAGGATTCCGGAACGCTTCCGGGGTCACGCCTGCGTATTGCGCGAGCACCGTGCAGTCGGGGCACACGTGCTTCACGCCCGCCTTGTATCCCGCCTCGAACTTGTGAATCAGCGGGCTGTCCATGCCACCAACGAAACCGATCCTCTTGGAGCCACTTACGAGAGAGGCCAGAGCGCCTACGAGAAACGAGCCCTCCTCCTCGCGAAATTTGAGCGCTGCGAGATTTGTTGGCGGCTGCAGGGGATTTCCACTTGCATCGACCGTGAGCGCGTAGTCGACGCCGGCGAAGGAGACGTCCGGGTACTCCTTGGCGAGCGAGGTCAGGTCGTCGCTGAAGATGAAGCCGACTCCCATGACGAGGTCGAGGCCTTCGGCAGCCAGCAGCCTGAGGCCTGCTTCGCGGTCGGTTCCTTCACCCGGCTCGATGAAGCGGACATCTGCGCCGAGTTGCTCCACAGCTCTGTCCGCTCCGAGGTACGCGCCGTCATTGAATGACTTGTCGCCGCGTCCACCGAGATCGAACACGATGCCGACCCGCACAGTCGCTGCCCCTGACTCGGCTGTGGCGCCTTGAGGGCGGACAAACAAAAGCGCGATGTGGGCGAGAAGCAGCACCCCGATCGCGATAGTTAGTTTCCGCACGCGGAAAGAATCACTCTCCGCGTGGCGCGGGGCAACCCCGAAGGGCTAGGGATCAGGGATTAGGGAATAGGGATTAGGGAACAGGTAACAGGTGACGGGTAACAGTAAACGCAAAATCTTGGAGACTCCGATTCATGATTCCCTATTCCCTAATCCCTAATCCCTAATCCCTAGCTCTTAACCGGTAGCTAGTCAACTCGTACCGCGGGCCCGCGCTCTCGCCGATCATCCGGAACCCGAGTCGCTTGATTACCCGGTGCGATGCTTCGTTCGGAACATCGATCACTGAGACGAGGTGAGTGAGAGCAAGTTCCGTGAAGGCATAGGTGATGACTCTCTCTAAAGCTTCCGTCGTATAACCCTGGTGCCATGCGGCTGGCGCGAGTGTGATGAGCGGTTCAACGGTTCCGGCGAGCGAACGCTGGAATTGCACAGCGGCGCCAGTCGGAAGCAATCCGGCACATCCGACGAATCGACCGTCGTTGCGGGTGCGGACAGTCCAGAGACCAAGACCTTCAGCGGATTGAGCGAGCGACTGCCTTAGCGTCTCCGCAGCCCGTTCGCGTGAGATGCTGACGTCGTCCCACAAGAAGCGTCTCACTTCTGGATCGGTCCACAGCGTCCAGAGAATGTCGAGGTCCTTCTCCGTCGCTGGTCGCAGATCGAGGCGCGCGGTGACGAGCTCGGGCAGCATCGAGTAGATACTCGTTCGCCTGCCACGTGAACGAGCGTTACGGCGAAGGCTCCGGGTGGCGACCGAGTCGTCTGAGCCAAACCCAGTGTATGCGGAACAAGATCCCAGCGACCACGAGCAACAACCCGTGAGTCACGATACCTTTCTGCGCCTCGAACTTGTTGCTGGAGATCCGAGCTGCCCGGAGTGCTTCATACTGTCGCCTCAGCTCATCATCGCTGAGCTCATCGCGTGCGGGGGACGGCCCGGGCCCACGAAATCCTTCGCTGCGATAGGTGGCTTTGTACGCCTCGAACGACGTAAGAGTCACTGAGTTCCACTGACCGCCCTGTAATGGCGCGCCTAGAGTGAAGACGTGGCGAACTATCGAGGAAAGGCTTATCAGCGCAACGACTACAGCAACCAGGCAGACAGTATAGCCATACACCTGATGTGGTGTTGGTGGAAGCCGACTCGGGGCAGAGGTCACTTGGAATCTCCGAAAAGAACAGAGGAACAACAGGACAATGGTAATCTGATTCTCTTCTCCCATGCCGGCTAGCGGCTAGCGGGTAGTGGGTCAGTCCGAGTTTGAGGACTGGCACCAAGAAAGACACAGACGCGAGACGCCAGAAGTAAAGTCTCCGAGTTGCGAGAATGAGGCACTCGGCGCTACACGAGCCCGCGTGATTCAGAACATCCACGCCCTAGGATGGTTAGTTGCGAGAGGGAGCTCACTCCATCGTGTGGCATGGGCGACTTCAAGAAACTCCTGGTCCGGCAGAAGGCACATGCAATGGCTCTGGACGCGCACCGAGTCGCCAGCCGGATTCTTTGACTCTTATCAGTCAAGTCGTGCAAGTCCGAAAAATGCTCTATGGTCTCCGTCGTTATCTGGTTTCTCAGTCAAGGAAACCAACAGGCCTAAGTGTTGGTTTCATCCTCGACCCTGAGGTCTATACTTCTGGCGTCTCGCGTCTGCGTCGTTCTTGGTTGACCTTCCGCTCCCAAACTGACCCACTACCGGCTAGCGGCTGGCGTGTGCTGTCCGCTGCTGCGCACAACGTTAGTTTTCACGACACCCCGAGCTTGGAAATAAGTTGGCTGTCCTGATAGTGCCCTTTCGCGAGGACCAGAGAAGTGTCAATGCGTTTTCACCATCGTTGCCGAGCAATGGCGCTGCTTCAAGTCGCTATGGCCGGCGTGGCGGGCGTTGTGTCAGCGGCGCACGCGCAGAACGTGCCGAAGCTGGAGGTCGAGAAGTACACGCTGTCCAACGGACTCGAGGTCATCCTGCACGAGGACCGCTCAGTGCCGATGGTCGCGATAAATACCTTCTACAAGGTCGGCTCCGCGGACGAGCTGCCCGGACGTACGGGCTTCGCGCACCTGTTCGAGCACATCATGTTCATGGGCTCCCAGAACGTCCCTGTCGGCGCCTTCGACCAACTCCTCGAAGCGGCCGGAGCGCAGAACAACGGCTCCACCACCGAGGATCGCTCGGACTACAACGAGGAGATGCCTTCCAACGCGCTTCCATTGGCGCTGTGGCTCGCGCGGATCGCATGGGCTTTCTGCTGCCCACGATGGACCTTCCCAAGCTCGATCTCCAGCGTGACGTAGTGAAGAACGAGCGCCGGCAGGGCGTCGACAACGTGCCGTACGGACGGGCCTCGGAAGTAATCTCCGCCGCGCTGTATCCTCCCACACACCCGTACTCGTGGCCCGTGATCGGCTCGATGGCGGACCTCAGCGCAGCGACGCTCGACGACGTCAAGACTTTCTTCCGTACTTACTATGCGCCGAACAACGCCAGCATTGCCCTCGCCGGTGACTTCGACCGCGACTCGGCGAAGGCGTGGATCGAGCGCTACTTCGGAGACATCCCGCGCGGTCCGTCCATGCCCGCTCGCCCAACGCCAGCGGACATCGTGCTGCCGGCCGATACGTTCCTGTTGCTGGAGGACCGCGTGCAGATACCGCGTCTCTACCAGACGTGGCACACAGTCAAGGTTTTCCACGAAGACGACGGGGCGCTCGACATCCTGGCCTACATTCTTGCGGGCGACAAGAATTCACGTCTTTACAAGCGCCTCGTCTACGACCTGCAGGTGGCCCAGGAGGTCAACGCTTTCCAGAACAGCGGCCGCCTGGCGGGACAGCTTTGGATTGACGTCACGCCAAAACCTGGCGAGTCGCCGGCGCGCATGGCTCAGCTCGTCAATGAAGAGATTGAGCGGGTGATGCAGACGGGCGTCACCGAGCGGGAGCTCACACGGGCGCGCAACACGACGCGGGCGCGGTTCCTCGACCGTCTCGCGAGCGTGCGGAACAAGGCATACATGCTCAACCTCTACAACTACTTTGTGGGAACGCCTGAGTACGTGCAGAAGGATGCCGAGCGCTACGACCGCGTCACCGCTGAGGATGTCAAGCGCGTAGCGAGCGGGTACCTCGGAAAGCGTAAAGTGGTCCTCACGGTGGTTCCGGAGGGCAAAAAGGAGCTGATGGTGAAAGGAGGAGCAGAATGACAGCGCTCCCGATGTGGCGACCGCCTTCCGCGCGCGGCCGATTCATGGTTTGTGGCGCACTCGCGATGATTGCACTGACGACTGCATGCGTGCGCGCGCCCGAGCGGGAAGAGACGCCAGCGCCGCTCCCGCAACCGGTCGCCACGCCCAGCGATACGCCCATGATCGCAACGTTGGACCGAAGCAAGGCGCCTTCGCTGGGCGCGCCGCCCGATCTCCTGCTCCCGGTCATGGCACGCCGCACGCTCGCGAATGGTCTCGAGTTGGTGATCGTCGAGCAGCACGAGCTGCCCGTCGCGGATTTCATCCTGCTTGTCCGGACGGGAGGCGAAGGAGACCCAGCCAGCAAGCCGGGCGTCGCCTCACTCACCGCATCCATGCTCCAGGAAGGAACGACATCCCGTAACTCGCTAGGCATTGCCGACCAGGAAGCGTACCTCGGTGCTAACATAGGATCGGGGAGCGGATGGGATGCGACTACTGTGGCTCTCCACACGCCCACGGCGCAGCTGGACAGCGCGCTCGCACTTTTGGCGGATGTCGCGCTCCGTCCAAGCTGGCCGGCCAAGGAATTGGAGCGCCTTCGCGACGAGCGCCTTACCGGTCTGATCCAGCTTCGGGATCGCGCACCAGCGATCGCGGACCGAGCGTACGCGTCTATCGTCTATGGAGGCGAACATCCGTACGGCCGTCCACTGGGCGGCACTGAGGCATCGACCAGGACCATCCAGCGCGCGGACCTGCAGAAATTCTATAGGACGTATTTTCGCCCGAACAACGCCACGATCATCATCGTGGGCGACGTCAACGCGGACGACATCACCGGTCGAGTCGATCGGCTGTTTGGCGGGTGGCAGCGGGGCCTATTCCGAATGTGGAATTCAGGCAGCCTCGTCTCCCGCAGTCGACGACAGTCTATCTCATAGACAAGCCGGGCGCGCCGCAATCGTCCGTGCGAATCGGGACAGTCGGGGTTCCACGCTCGACGGAGGATTACTTTGCTCTCGTGGTGATGAACACAATTCTGGGCGGCTCCTTCACGTCGCGACTGAACCAGAATCTGCGAGAGACGAGGGGATACACGTATGGCGCCCGCTCGCGCTTCGACATGCGGCGAGCTCCGGGACCGTTCATCGCGCAGGCCGAGGTCACGGGGACGAAGACCGACTCCTCGTTGGTGGAGTTCATGAAAGAGCTGAAGGCCATTCGCGATACTGTTCCCGCCGCGGAGCTGGCGAAGGCGAAACGTTATCTGCAGCTCGGTCTGCCGGCGCGCTTCGAGACAACTGGCGACATCGCCAGCCAGATAATCCCTATCGTGCTTTACGATCTGCCCGCGGATTACTTCAACACGTACGTGCGGCAGATCGAGAACGTGACCCAGGCCGATGTTCAGCGGGTCGCGAACAAGTACGTGGACCCGTCTCATCTTTCGGTGGTGATTGTCGGCGATCGGAAATCCATCGAGCCGAGTTTGAAGGCGCTCAAGGTCGGCGACGTTCTGATTCGCGATTTGTCGGGAAAGGAAATCCGGAACTGAGGAGCAGGGAAGGAAAGATATCAGCCGACTGAGACAGCGAACTAGCTTGGCGCTGACGGTATGGCTCTCGCTCGATCGGCGTCGAGGCTCGGCACGATAAGCGCCTTCAGCACCGAGCGTGATTCCACAGCGTCGAGCGCCTCGCCTGCGCGATCCAGCCCGAACCGCGCTGACACCATCTCATGCCAGGGAAAGCGTACGGCGAACCGTGCCGCGAGCTCCACCGCGCGATGGAAGTGATTGTACTCCGATCCCCAGCACCCGCGGATCTCGACGTGCTTGCGATTGATCTGAAAGTGCGGATGCACTTCCACCGCCCCGTTGTCCGTGTAATGTCCGCAGATCACTACACGGCCGCCATCTCGAACCATGTCGAGCGCCTGGGAGACCGCCTCCGGGCTTCCTGATGCTTCGATCACCAAATCGACTCCTCGTCCGTTCGTCCGCTCCCGAACCATCATCGTGCGCTCCAGAGGCGGGACGTCGAGCCCAATCGTGTGGGTCGCGCCCATTCGGCTCGCAAACGCCAGACGATCGCGCGGAGCTCCGATCGCTATTACGTCTCCGGCACCGGAAAGTGATGCAAGCGCGACCGCGGACTGACCCACAGGACCGGCACCCAGCACTGCCACCGATTGCCCAAGGTGGATCTCGAGGCGGTCAATTGCGTGCACCGCCGTTACTAGCCCGCAGCCGCCACCGATAAAGGCTTCCGGCTGCAGTCCTGCTGGCAACTTGATGATCTTGACTCCGGGCTTCATCCAGATCGCTTCCGCCCAGCCACCCAGCAAGCCATCGCGGGCACCGTAAGTGATCCCATATACCTTCCGCCTAGGACAGCGCGTGGGCTGCTTTGCAACGAGGCAGTGGTAGCAGTTGTTGCATGTTTCATGGACGTCCAGAAAAGTCACCACGTCCCCCTCGCGCAGCGCAGCACCTTCGATGTCGGTCAAAGGCGGGCGGAGAGCGGCGATCACACCGACGGATACATGGCCGGGAATCAGAGGATAGGGGACACCCGAGAGCCGGCCGCGATACAAATGCACATCGGTGCCGCACACCTCGGAGAATAGGGTGTGGAGCAGCGCCCCTCCCGGCTCGAGGAAAGGCGCCTGGAATTCCTCGACGCGCGGACGTTCATCGGGCGCGGGGATAGTGACTGCGCGGTATCGCTCTTGGGTCATGTTGCCTTGTGACGGCGAGTTGAGAGTAGGCCCAGCTGCCCGGCGGCTAAGTAGTTATTGGCCGGAAAGCAAACTGGTCACATCGGACTCCTGCCCTCCTGAGGAAAACCGCCGCGCCGCCCCGGTCGAGCCGAAGACTGACTCCCCTCGCACCGCAGCTGCAAGGTCCTTCAATAATCGTTCGAGCTGGCGCGTCACCTGTCGATAGCTGGCGCGGTAGCCCGCAGCGTATGCCCACGCAGCGCCACCGCCAGCGAGCGCGGCTCCAGCCACTGCCGGTACTGCCGCGATCGGCGCAGCGGCACCAAGCAGCAACGCTGTCACGAATGTGCCGGCTCCCCCACCGACCGCTCCGATTCCAGCCACGGGCGCGGTCCATCGGGCACGCTGTTTCACGGAACGTCGCAGATCCCCGTGCACCGTTACTTCGCACATGGGCTGTACGCCGTGGGATCGACGCAATGTCACACGCAATTGATGGTCGCCCAACAAGCGCAGGTGGTAACGAAAGAGGAGCGCGGGACTGCTGTATGCCGCCGCCTCCCATCCGCCTACCTCGAAGATCATGACTCCGCCGTCTAATGGGTGTCCGCCGACCGTTTCCCGTAACTTCAGCTCGTACGGATGACTCTGAAACACATGGCCAATCGCGCCCAATACCTCCTTTGAGGTTCCTTGAAGAGCACAGGAAGCGGATACGCTCACTCCGTCGTGCCCGAGCAAGGCGCGCGCCAGCCGCGACTCCAGCGCGGTGAGATCCTGACCTGCAATCGCTGTTTTTGAAGCGGCTCCTTTCCGCTCAGCCAGAGCCAGCGCGATGTATTCAGCGCCGAGACCCGCCTCCACCGCCGCAGCCGCGACGTGATCGAGCCGGTAGCCATCACCAACCGAGTGCTCGCCGCTCGTCAGATCGGATGGCTTGATCAGGCGACGCTCCAGGCGTTGCGACGCCTCAGCCTGCAGTTGTGCCGCACGGCGCCAGATAGCCGCTGCCTCACCTTCCGAAACAACCTCGCGCGTTTGCGGATCGTTATCCCCGCTGCCGGAGTTGATCCATTCTCTCGGATCACCCAACGCTTCGGCGAGCGCATCGCCGGTGGCGAAGCGTGCGTCGGGATCTTTCTCCAGGCACCGGTCCACGATCGACGCCAAACGCTCGGGCACGTGCGGCGCCACTTCGAGGAGTCGTGGTGGATCGCGCGTCGCATGCGCGAGCAGGAGCGCCGTCACAGACTCTACCTGAAAGGGGAGACGGCCCGAGAGCAGATAGAATGCAACCACACCGAGGGCATACAGGTCGCTGCGTCCGTCGAGAGGCTCGTCAGCGATCTGCTCGGGACTCATATAGTGCGCGGTCCCGAGCACATACCCGTCCTCCGTGATGTGCGTCGCGCGCACGTCACGCGCGATGCCGAAGTCAGTGACGAGCGCGCGATTCGAGCCGCGCTCCATCATGATGTTCTCCGGTTTCACATCCCGATGGATGACTCCGTTTGCATGTGCGACTGCAAGCGCCCACGCCACCTCGCGAAGGATCCGCACCGCCTCGGTTGGTGGCAGAGCACCACGCTCGCGTACGCGATCGCCAAGTGACTCGCCGTCGATCAGCGCCATCACGAAGTACGCGTAACCAGCGATTTCGTCAGCGCGGTATACGGGGACAATATTCGGATGCGAGAGCTGAGCGGCGATGCGCGCTTCGCGAAGGAATCTCTCGCGAAGGTGGTCGTCTTCAGGATGCTGTGGCGGCAGGATCTTTATCGCAACGGTCCGATCGAGGCGGACATCACGCGCCGCGAAGACTACGCCCATACCACCACGCCCGAGCTGCCGCTCGAGCACATACTGCGACGTCAGCGCCTCTCGAAGTGGCGACAAATTGTCGTGCGAACCAACCGTTTCGGTCACAGGAGGTCTCGAAACACCGACTGGGCACTGCCGTCGCAATTCATCTTGCCGGTGACGACGATTGGGAGGCACTTCGCGCACCCTCTGGATGCGCCTGCTGACAGGAGCGCTCCGTAATCTGTTTTCTCGCTCTAATTGTGGCTAGGCCGGCTGGCCACAGCTCGGATACAGTCGTGACTCTGTAGCCACGAGCTCTGAGCTCCGGTAGCACCTCGCGTAGGACATCCGCGGTTCGGGGACCGCGCCCCGGGCCGTCGTGGAGAATGATGATCGCACCGGGATGCACCGCGCGTCGTATCACGTGCCGGATGTACCAGCCGGATGGTATGTGCGGATCGAAGGGGTAGACCGATCCAAGCACACAGCGATATCCGTGTGCGTGCGCGGTTGAAATCATTTGCTGCGAAAACATGCCGGCCCCAGGGCGAAACCACTTTGCCTGTCCAAACGCAGAGATGAGCTGATCCGTGCGCAACAGCTCTTGCTCGAATTCATCCTTGGATAGACGAACGCTTGGCCGGTCGGTGAAGAGGTGGTTGCCAAGCTCGTTTCCGTCGGCAACTATGCGACGGACAGTCCCCTCGTTCCCCCTGATTCGGCTGCCTATCACGAAGAACGTCGCGTGCGCGGAATAGGATGCCAGCACCTCGAGGATACTGTCAGTCGTCTCGGCGTTCGGTCCGTCGTCTATCGTAAGGGCAACGATGCGCTTGCGTGTGTCGACTAAAAACAGGACGTCAGGATAGCGCCTCTTGAGCCGCACAACGATTGGATAGGGATGCCGCAGGATCGCTGTGCCGGCCGCAGCGGCAAGAACGATCGCAGATGTTATGGCAACCAGGACTTTCGTTCTGCGCATGCAAGAGCTCCTGGGCGATGCATAGCAATGAGATTTCAGTGCGGCGTGACGTGGACACCTGGGAAGGATCACTAATCCTGTTAGCGAGTTCCGACGTGCTTCACGCTTACTGTGGCGTGCCGATCCCACCACTTCAGCACACGCAGGGCGCGGAGAGTGTTCCAGCCGCTCGGCGCACCCAGGCGTTCAAGCTCGAAATAGGTCTTCCCTTTGTACGAGTTTTGCAGCAGCCAGCGCCCATCCTTGCACCGCTTGCTACGGACGATGTCGATTGCTTCGGCGAGGCGGCGGTCGGAAGGCGCATCGACTGCCTGGAAATAGTCGAGAGCGCGGAGAATATCGTAGTGCCACCGTGGGGGAAAAGAGAAGCGAGTGAATACAGGCTTGATGATGTCGCCGGTCCGATGTGACCGAAAGAGCCGGTGCACCAGGAGGAACTCACGGCCACGGCACTGCGCGGCTTGGATCGCCCGCACTTCGCGCCCACTGTGTAGTTCATACTGCCGCAAGCCCTCGAGCACGTTGATAGTCGTATGGAAGGAAGCGTGGGTGGCGCCGTATGATCGTTGGCAATTCCACCCGCCGTCAGGCATCTGCTGCGCCAGCAGGTGATCCGCAATGGTGTCGAGACGGTCGTCTCCGTACTCGAAGTACGAGAGGATGGACAGCACCATCCCCGTGATGCACGTCTCACTCCGGCCGCGCCATCCGTAGTTGATGCCGCCGTCACGCTGGAGCCCTCTATCAAGAAGGAGGGCGCAAGCCTTTCGCGCCTGCCTGTTGTTGGTGGGCAGACCAAAGTCGCGGAGCAACAGCATTGTGTAGTGAGTCGAGATCCACTTTGGCGAGTAGAGCCCGCCGTCCGACGACTTCCCGCCCGCCCACGTGCCCTCCCGGTCCTGCCTGGCGAGCAGACGAGCTCCCCAACCGCCATCGCGCGCTACTTTTTTTCGCTCTCGATCAACGGTGCGCTCCGTCGCCCCGGCCAGATCACGCAAAGCCTGCCAACGAATGGCCGCGTCGCCTTCGAGGAGCCATTGAATCGCCCCATCGGTCCGTGGTCTCGAGGTCACTCGCGAGGCTCTCATGATTTCTGGTCTGGCTAATGCCTCTAGTTCAGCTGAACGCATGCTACAACCATTGCGACGAAGTCGCATCCGAAAATGTGCTTGCCAGCTGCCACGTTCGTTAGGCATCAGCGTCGAGCCCCGAAAGGATCCCGCGATTAGGTTCTGATATGAGGAAGGACTTGCCGTCCCCGGTCTCGCGGCGCACAATGAAAACAGCAAGGAGCACACATGAAACGCATATCTGTCGCCGCGGCCGCGGTCCTTCTCAATCTCCCCGCCTTCGCCGTGTATCCCCAGGAGCACGCACATCCCCAGGGCGCGTCGACTGAAAAGCTCGGCACCGTTCACTTCGCAACGTCGTGCAGCCCCAAGGTCGCGCCGCAGTTCGATCGTGCCGTTGCGCTGCTGCACTCGTTCGAATTCGGAGCGTCGATCCGGGCCTTCAATGAAGTGCTCGCCACCGACTCCACGTGCGCGATGGCGCATTGGGGGATCGCGCTCAGCCGATGGACCAATCCGATGGCCGCTGGAAACCGGTCGGTCGCGCTGCTGCAGCAGGGCAAGCAGGCCGTCGACGCCGCGATGCGACTGGGCGCTCGCGCGTCCGAGCGTGAGCGCGGCTACATTCACGCCGTCAGCCGGCTGTACGACGACTTCGAGCACAAGGATCAGCGGACGCGCATCGTCGCGTACGAGCGCGCGATGAACGAGCTCGTGGAGCGGCAGCCGGCGGACACCGAAGCCAAGATCTTCTACGCGATCTCGCTCACCGCGTCCGCGCCGCCGACGGACAAGAAATACGCGAATCAGCTGAAGGCGGGCAGTATTCTCGAGCCGCTCTGGGCAAAGCAGCCGAATCACCCCGGGCTCGCGCATTACATCATCCACAGCTACGACTATCCGCCACTCGCTGACAAGGCGCGAGCCGCCGCGCGGCGCTATGCGAGCATCGCGCCGTCCGCCGCACACGCGCTGCATATGCCCTCGCACACGTTTACCCGGGTCGGCATGTGGGAGGAATCAGTCAACTCGAACGATCAGTCGATGAAGGTCGCGCTGAGCGGTGGCTCCATCGCAGAAGCGTTGCACGCCGCCGATTACGCCGTGTACGCCTATCTGCAGATGGGAAAGGAGTCCGACGCGAAAGCGATTCTCGACGGACTTCCGGCACTCGCCGCGCGCTTCGACCCCAACGCGATCACCGGCGCCGCGCCCGGTTCCGCAGGTGTGTTTGCCATCGCGGCGATTCCGGCGCGCTGGGCGCTGGAGCGGGACGCATGGGCGGAAGCCGCCGCGCTCGAGCCCAGAGCGAGCGCCTATCCGTACACGGAGGCGATGACGTACTTCGCGCGCGCACTCGGCGCGTCGCGCACTAGCGATCTCACAAAAGCAAGGGCGGCCATCGACTCGCTGGCGTCGATTCAGCAACGGCTGAGTGCGAAGGGCGAAGGATACTGGGCGGAGCAGGTGGCCATCCAGCATCTCGCGGCCCGGGCCTGGTTCGATCTTGCCGAGGAGCGGGAGACCGACGCGCTGGCGCGCATGCGCGAGGCGGCCGCACGTGAGGACGCGACCGAGAAGAGCGCCGTGACCCCCGGGCCGCTGAAGCCGGCGCGCGAGCTGCTCGGCGATATGCTTATGGAGCTCAACCGGTCCGCCGAGGCGAGCGCGGAGTATCGCGCGACGCTGCAGAAGGAGCCGAATCGCCGGCACGCGCGCCGTCAGCTTCAAGCATCATAAACACAGCGGAAGACTCAGGGCCTGCTGAACACTGCTCCGTGCGGTATTGCCCGTCCCGTTGGCCCGTGCGGCCACCGCTCACGCCCGAAGTCCACCCCAGGCTGCTCCGCGCCAGGCGTCTTGAAGGTCGTGTCCAGGCGAAGCGCCCCCGTGACTCGGTCCAATTGGGCCAGCAGGACGCGCGAATCGAGTTCCCGATAGCCGGTGATCACCAGGCGATTTCCATTCGGCTCGAGCGCCATCCAGTGTGGGATCTCGTTTGGCCGGAGGGTAATACGGCTGACTTCGCGCGGCCGGCTCGGGTTGGAGATGTCAAGGCTCAGAACCGAGTGCTCCGGACCGCTGGTCTGGAGCCAGAAGTGCCCAGCGACCACCGGCACGGCACAATAGGGCGGCTCCTGCCACGGCGTCGAATAGACCCACTCCGCAAACGGCGCGTCGCCAGCCAGGCCGCGCAATAGGTACAAACCGCAAGTAAATGTGTTGACGAGCACGGTGCGGCCATCCGCAAGTACCCGAGGCTCAGCCGTCATCGAGTTCTCACCGCCGCGCGGACCCGGTGGCAGTAGGATGGTCTGAAGCAGCATGAGGTCGGAGAGGCGCCAGACTTGCACAGCGCGGCTGCGCGTTTGAAGGTGCATGTCCGTGGCGGTCGTCACGACGCGGTCGAGGGCCGGAACGACGGCCAGGCTGTACGGCCGGACACCGGAGTCGATCGCGGGAACGGCAGCGTGGGCGTATCGCACGACTCCTCCGTCGGAATCGAACTCCATGAGGCCTCCAGTTTCGGCATGCCCGCCGCCGGCGCGCTGTTGAAACGTGGCCAGGATGTTTCCGTTGGAGAGACGCGCGTAGCTGTGCGGATGACTGAAGGGCCCGGCGTCGCTGACGGACCCGACGAGGTGCGGACGCATGGGGTCGCGCAGGTCGAATCGAAAGGTCTGGCCGGCGGCAAACCCGTTCGCCCACAACACGCCGGCGGCCGGCATCTCGTGCTCGGTGTGATGAGGCCGCGTACCCGCAACTCCGACCGGGAGAGTCGACACAACGGAGGCGTAGTTGACGCTCCGAGGATCGACGTCGATGACAGCCAGGAAATCGCTGTCCCGCCTATCGGCGTCCCCAGCCCACACGAAGAGAAAGCGGCTGCTTGCGGAGTGAGGTTGAGGATCGTCGCGGGGCGCACCAGCGCGGCATCCGACGATCATCATTGCGGTAACGAGGAGAGCGCGACGACGCATGGATCGGTCCTCTGGAATGGACGCGTGCGCCCCACTTCTAAAAGGGTCGACGACCTATGCTGCAGCGAATTAAGAATGACCGCAAGACTCTCGCAGCGTAAGCCGCCTGTCCCGCCGCGGTGTCATAGCGTAATTAACTCTAAGAAACCTAGTTGCATGCCGGTTCTGCTTCACGGGAGTGCAATAGGTCGCGAGATTCTGCAACCCAATTGTGCGGCTCACTCTTGAAGGCGCCGAGGATGAGCAGACGGGTACGCAACGTCGCTGGGATTACGAGTAGAGGTTCAGGGGCTCAACCAGAAAGCGAGGAAATACCTGTCTCATACTCTCCCCCATACCGTGTCGGCACAGAATGGGAGCCAGCACGTTGCGGTAGTTGACGGTTACCGGAAGATCACCGGGCCCATCCAGCACCCCGCTCTGTAGCCCGGGCCAGCGGCCGAGCACTCGCCCACCCAGAACACCGCCACCCACAACGAACATCACACTCGCCCGCCCGTGATCCGTGCCGAAGGACGCATTCTCGACAACGCGCCTTCCGAACTCCGTCATCACCACCACCGTCGTGCTATCCATCCCGCGTCCCATGTCGCGGGCGAACGCCGCGAGCGCCGCGGCCAGTCGCATCATCAGCGGATCAATGAGCGTGCGCTGCGTGAAATGCGAATCCCATCCGCCCAGGTCGATGGAGGGCCGCCTCGAGGCCCACCCGCGCCTTGATGAGTCTCGCTATCTGGCGAAGTCCTTGCGCGAATTCGTCATCGGCATAGACGGCTCCGTTCGCCGGGTTGTATGCCGTCTCTCGCAGGCGCTCTATCCGTTTCAAGGCGTCGAGTGTGTCGCGCGCGGCGGCGCCGAGATCGTTCTTCTCCAGGCCGTAGAGCTTCTGAAGTTGCCTGGCGAGGCGGTCCTCACCCGCTCCGAGCGAGAACTCGTCTATCGATTGCATGACGGATGCAGCCGGCGCGCCGCGCAAGCACTCCGGCAATTCCTTTCCGACCGCAATCGCGGACAGCGCGGAATACTGCGCTTCTCCAGTCCTGTCACCTGCTGGCCGATAGCGGAGGAAACGGCCGAGCCATCCGCCACCCGCTGTGCCGCCGTGCTCCATGAGGTCCTGCGCCTCGAAATGCGAACGCGTCGTGTCCTCGGAGCCGGCGCCATGCACCACCACCAGCTGGCCCTCGGCGTACAGAGGCTGAAGCGCTCGCAGATGTGGATGCAATCCGAAAAATCCATCCAGTTTGACGCCTTCACGCTCGGCAACACGGAGCCGCGGTCTGGCCTTCTGATAGTCGTCATCGGCAAGCGGCGGCACGAGCGTCAATCCGTCAGCACCGCCGCGCAGAAACACCACTACGAGCGAGCGGGGTTGGTCGCCATTGCCGCTGATGAACCCGCTGGCGTTCATCAAGCCTTCTGGAAAGCCGGCGACGCGAGCATGAGCGCGAGACCGGCGCCGGATTCGTTGTAGGCCGTTATCTCGCCCGAAGTCGGCTTCCGTCCGAGCATGTGCGACATCAGGCCTACGTCACCGCCAGCCGCTCGAGTAATGCCGGCCACATCAACTTGCGTACCAGCGATACGGTTCTCGCTGAGAGCGACTGCGAAGTTCCACCGCCAGAGAAGCGTGCCGAGCCAGGGCGATGCTTCCTCGGGATAGCCGTCGGGTGTCGGATACTGATACGGTGCATGGCCCATGCGGAGCAGAAAGTCCGTCAGCTGCTCACCTGCGTCCGTACGCGCTCCGGTTGCTCGCAGCGCGGAGACCACGTAGTTGAATGGGCGTTTGAACTTGTTGCCGCGCGAGCTCAGGAACTCCGGGCGCCGAAAGAGCGTGCGCAGGGTCGAGCGAATGTCGCCTGCGCTGTTGAGGAACGCGCGCGCCACTGCTTGCGCGGCCGCCTCAGGCGGATCGTCGGCGATGAATCGGCGACACAGCTTCGTCGCGATGTGGCGTGCCGTGGACGGGTGGAGCGAGACTAAGGCGAGCACATGGTCCAGATCGCGCGAGCCCTGGCCGGCCGGGATGGTGTGTCCAAGCACTACTTTGGTCGCGTCATCGTGGAGCTCCGGAACGAACTCAACGGATCCCAGCCGGAAGGTGCTTTCGTTGCGCGCGCGGACAGTCCAGCCTGTGAGAGCGCGCGCCACGTTCATGACATCATTCTGTGTATACCCGCCGTGCACACCCAGCGTGTGAAGCTCCAACAATTCCCGGGCATAGTTCTCGTTGGGTCCACCCCCAACGTCTCCCGCTACACGATTTACCCGGCCGTCCAGGTACCAGAGCATGGCTGGACTCAGCGCCGACGCGCGCACGAGCTCCGGAAACTTTCCCAGCGCATGCTCGCGCACTACGAGCCGGTCGTCAGCCGCCTTGAGCCAGCGGCAGTCACCTTTGGAGGAATCGATGTTGAAGTGATCGGTCCAGAACTGAACCATCACCTCGTACAACTGCCTTTCCGACAAAGTTGCCCGTAGCAGCGCAGCACGAGTCATCTCGCCGAGAAGAAACCGCTCCTTGTACTCGAAGAGCTCGCCGGCAGGGGCATTCAGACTCTGAAAACGCCGCACGGCGCGGTCAGCGATGGAATCGTCGATGTCTCCAGGCCGAAGCTGCTGAGTGAGGTATGCTTCGAACGCGGCGTCTGGTTCGGAGGCGAGATTCCTCACGCGCGAGTACTCTCCAGGGCGCGCGCCGAACGAGAGACGATTCAGGGCATGAGTGATGAGATCGATGGAGCCGGAGGCGGGCGGTTGAAATGGGCCATCGCCTCGACTCTCGCCGGTCGGTTGATACCAGTCGAGGACCGAGTCGGGCAGGTGATCGCACCCGACGGTGGCGGCGACCGCCGCACCTCCCACCTGCAGGAAGCGCCGTCGCGAGATCGTCACACGGCCGCCGGGGTGGGAGTGTTCTCTAGAGTCGGTACTGAAGCCCTGCCGCTACGCAGCGACGACACTGCAGCGCCGACTCCGCTCACGAGTGCCCAGGGTAGAACCAGAAACCAGCCAATCACCGGCAGCACGAAGGTGAGAGCTAGCACGCTGCCGCCGCGGAGCACCCTCCGCCACGGCTGCTGGTCATCAGCGAGCGCTGATAGCCCGTACCCGATTCGCTGGCTGAGACCCGTAGATCCAATGAGGCCAAAAAGAATTATCACGGAAACCACTGAAACCCCTGCCAGCTTGATGGCCGGATTCGGCGACTGTAGAAGCACTGCACCCAGCAACGCCGAAGGGGCGACAACCGCGATACCCAGAAACGTCATCCGAAGCGGATGCGTCTGATACTTTCGTCGCGCGGCGTTGGTGAGCCCGGGGAATAGCGCCGTGGAGGCAAGCCAATAGCTGACGAAGACGATCAGCGTGCCCAGAATGAGGAAGACGATCTTGAACACATCGGCCATTATCATCGTGACGCTCCGGTGAACGGGTCTCGATGATTCCTACGACCCTCCGAGCTGGAAGGTTGCATTGTGCGCCCGATCACACGAAACTTGTCTGCCGACTCCCGACTCCCGATGCGCGACTCCCGACTCCCGACTCCCCACTCCATCCGCCCGCAGGCGGGCACCCGCCCGACTCCCGAGCCCTTAGAACGCGGCCTGGGGCTTCTGGACTCGACCATGATCGTCGTCGGGTCGATGATAGGCTCGGGCATCTTCATCGTTTCGGCGGAATCCTCACGCC
>JBHENQ010000189.1:0-55305 GCA_046261975.1 Gemmatimonadaceae bacterium
CGCGAGCACCTCTGGTACGTTCGGCGTTTCCATGAAGCCGTACGTCGCCTTCACACGAAAGAATCCGTGCTCCAGCGCGGTCACGCTTACGCGCTCGGCGTCATCCACGTCCGGTACCTCGGCCGATGTCACCGAGAGCAGAACCACCTGCCGGTGCAGCGCCTTGTTGTGCTTCAAGTGGTGCAGAAGCACCACCGGAGCGCCGACCGGATCGGAGGTGAGGAACACCGCGGTTCCAGCTACGCGCGGTGGCGGGTTGAGACCGATGTCCTCGAGTAGGAGGTCGATCGGTAGGCTGGCCTGGCGCATGATCCCACCCAGCATCTCACGCCCGGTTTTCCACGTCGTCATGAGCGTCAGAATGGCGAGGGCAAGGACGAGCGGCACCCAGCCGCCCCGCTCGATCTTGAGTGCGTTCGCCGCTAGGAACGCGAGGTCGAAGGTGAAGAAGAAGGCAGCCAGACCTACGACACGCCACAGCGGCCAATTCCACCTGGTTCGCGCGATTACGGCGAACAGGAGCGTTGTGATGGACATCGTCCCTGTGACGGCGATGCCGTACGCTGCGCCGAGCGCGCTGGAGGACTGGAATCCCAGCACGATCAGGAGCGTCCCAATCATGAGCGCCTTGTTCACTTCCGGCACGTAGATCTGGCCGTACTCACGCTCCGACGTGTGCACTATGGTAAGACGCGGGCTATAGCCCAGCTGCATTGCCTGCTGCGCAAGCGAAAACGCGCCGGAGATGAGCGCCTGCGACGCCACGATTGCCGCGAGGGTCGCGATCACGAGCAGCGGGTACAAGAACCAACGCGGCGCCAGAAGATAGAACGGATTCTCGACAGCGAGGGGGTCGCGCAGGAGCAGCGCCCCCTGGCCAAAGTAGTTGAGCAGAAGCGTGGGAAGTACAAGGAAGAAGAACGCGAGCCTGATCGGTTTTTTCCCAAAGTGACCCATGTCTGCGTACAGCGCCTCGGCTCCGGTGACCGCAAGGAACACCGCGCCCAGGACCACGAAGGCGGCGAACCATGCTCCAGGAAGAACTGCACTGCAAACCAAAGATTCATTGCCCCCAGGATGCGCGGCGCGCGAGAGATCTCCATCAGCCCGAGGACCGCGATCGTCACGAACCATATGAACGTGATGGGACCGAACGTCTTCCCCACGCGGGCTGTTCCGAATCTCTGGAACATGAAGAGGCTGAATAGGATGGTGACCGTACTTGATGACGACGAATGGTTCCAGAGCCGGCGTCGCGATTTTTAGCCCCTCCATCGCGCTAAGCACCGATATCGCGGGTGTGATCATGCCGTCGCCGTAGAGGAGCGCCGTGCCAAATACGCCAAGCACGATCAGGATCGACCGGCGCCGCTGCTCCGCCGGCCGGTGCTGACGTTGGAGAGCGAGTGCAAGCATCGCCAGCACGCCACCCTCACCGCGATTGTCCGCCTGAAGAATAAAGATCAGGTACTTGACGGCGACAACGAGAGTGAGAGACCAGAAGATTAGCGACAGAATCCCGTAGACATTGGCGACGTTCGCCGCGAAACCGTACTCCTCGGCGAAGGTCTCGCGCATCGTGTAGAGCGGACTGGTTCCGATGTCGCCATACACGATTCCCAACGCGGTGAGTGTGAGCACCGCGAGGCGGCGGCCATGAGGGTGAGCCTCGGCGTGTTGATAGTGGCCAGGTGGTGCCGCCGCGGATGTCGGCGGTGTCGTGCCTCGCCGATCGGGACGGACGGCCTTGTGGGAAGAAACCATTTGCGAATCTGACATTCGGCTGGATTCTGGTTTCAGGGTCTTGGAAAAGAAGCGCCGCTCCGGCGCAGGTTTTATGCTACCAGGAGCGGCATTAGAAGCGCACAAAGACTCAGTGCGAGCTCGCTAAGATTTCACAAAGATTCCGGTGTGAATTCCGGGGCGCGTGTGTCAAGTTCTGACAGGTCCGCTGCGGGGAGCCGCAGGATGAATAGGCTACCGCCGCCTTGCCGTGGGTTATGCAAGACGGAGCCGCCCTGTGCTTCGGTAAGCCGCCGCGCTATGGAGAGACCCAGACCGGCGCTTCCCGTATCGGGCAGGCTGCCAACAGGCCGGTAGAACGGCTCGAAGATGCGCTCTCGCTCCGCACTCGGTACGCCCGGGCCGCTATCGGCGACCACGAACTCGAGCACGTCATCGGAACGTCGAACACTCACGCCGACCGCTGAATCGGCCGGCGAGTACTTGAGCGCGTTCTCGATCAGGTTCACCAGAACACGCAGCGAGTGCACGAAGTCGAAGCGCCCGAGGAGAAGCGGATCAGTCGGGTCGAGCGAGACATCGAGCGTCCGGCCGTTGAGCGAACCGCTGACGCGCTGGAGGGACGCGCCGATCAGGTCGTCGGCCGCATTGATCTCAGGATTGACGACGAGAGCCCCCCCCGACATCCGCGACAGGTCGAGGAGATCGGCCACGAAGCGGTTGAGCCGGTCCGCCTCCTCCTCGATGATGACGGCGCGTTCATCACCCTCCGCTCCGATGTCGTGGGCCAGAGCCTTGATCGTTGTGAGCGGCGTGCGGAGATCGTGCGAGACAGAGGCGAGTAGCGCGTCCTTAAGCTTGTCCGCTTGGCGCAGCGCTTCGGCGCGTTCTGCCGCGGCTACGAGCCGCACTCGTTCCGCCCCGAGGGCGGCGTAGTAAGCCAGCGCCTTCAGGAAGCGCTGCTGTGCGCGATCCAGCGTCAGTGCGACCGAATGCGCGACCCGCAGAACACCGACGGTCTGATCACGCACCTGAAGAGGCAGGAGAAGAATCCTGACATTCACGGGTTCGAGTGGTGGGCCCTGACCATCCGATGCTGATTCGATCCGGACGCTGCCGTCCTCGCGCTCGATGGCGTGCCTTCCATTCGTCGCAACCCACTCGACGAGCGGCATGCGCGCGTAGATGGTAGGCTCAGCCGATGGTGGCGGCTCCGTTCCTGACTCCGCAACGAGCGTAACCGCCGAGTGAGGCTCATCGCGCTCGTCGCGGAGGTATATCTCGCACCGCGCGACCCCGAGAGTGGTGCGGATAACACCGGCAATGGCTGCTAACGCCTCGTCCGCCCGGCCGGCATTGAGAGTCTCAGCACCGAGTGAGGACAGCCGGTCGATCTCCGCGGCCCGCTGCCTCGCGATGTGAGCTTCGTTGCGCGCTCGCGCAAGAAGCTGTGCCGCGACGCTTGCCGTGACCAGAAAGGTTGCGAGGACGAGCCAGTCCAACGGCTCGGCTGTAGCGAGCGTGTGGTATGGCCGGATGAAGAAGAAGTTGAAGCTAAGGAATGCGGCCACGGCGAGAGTGAGCCCCAAAACCCGGCCGCCGCGCGAGCTGCCGCCTAGTACGATGAGAAGATAGACCAGCGTCACGTGCGCCTTGTCGAGCGAAGCGCGGAACATGAGCATGCCAATGGTGGCCAGTGCGAGCACGCCAAGCCAGACGACCCACGCTATTCTATCTCGGCGCGCCGGCACGTCCGGCTACCTCTCTGCTTCGAACCGGTACCCCACCCCCGGCTCAGTGAGAATGAGGCGTGGCCGTACTGGGTCGCGTTCGAGTTTCCGGCGGAGACTCGCAACGTGCACACGGAGGTATTGCTGGGCGTCGCCGTGAGAGCGGGTCCAGACCTGCACGAATAGTTGACGGTGCGTCATGGTCCGGCCCGCATTGATCGCGAGAACACGTAGGAGCTCCCACTCGATTGGCGTGAGGTGCACCGCCTCGCCGGCGCGGTGAACGCTTCGTTTTGCCAGGTCGATCACCAGGCCGTCGGCTTCCACAAGAGAGTTTCCGTCCGGCTGTTGGGCGAGCCCGCGCGCGACGCAGCTGTGCGCGGACTCGCGCCTGGAACTCGACAGTGCTGAAGGGCTTGGTGATGTAATCGTCGGCGCCAAGGTCGAGCAGCGCTGCCTTCTCCTGATCCGAGTGCCGTGCCGAGAGCACGACGATCGGCGACGTCGACCAGCCTCGGATGTCCCGGCACACATCAGCGCCTGATGCGTCAGGCAAACCCAGGTCCAGCACGATTAGATCTGGGCTTTCGGCTGCGGCCAGGTCGATCCCATCTTTGCCGGTCGCCACCTCCAGCACTCGTGTACCGTCACCTTCGAGCGCATGGCGCACGACACGACGGATTTGCGCCTCGTCGTCGACAACGAGGATCGTGAGAGGAAGCATGCTGTCAGGTCTTAGAGGCGCGGGCCGGAATCGAACCGGCGAATAGCGGTTTTGCAGACCGCTGCCTTACCACTTGGCTACCGCGCCACGGTATGCTCGCAAGTTATTCAGAATCCGCAGCTTCCTCAAGCGAAGGAGCGGGTGATGCGCCAACATCCCGCAGCAACGCCCAGCCTACAACTCCTGCGGCGAGCGAAGCCAGAAGGATGCCAATCTTGGCGGAGTCGAGGAGATTCGTGGTACCGAAGGCGAGGTTGGCGATAAAAAGCGACATCGTGAAGCCGATCCCACCAAGCCAGCTCACGCCGTGCAGCTCGCGCCACCGCACCGCGCCGGGCAGCGCGGCCATGCCCCTGCGGACCGAGAGCCACGAGAGCGCGGTGATTCCGAGCGGCTTGCCGAGCAGAAGTCCAACGAAAACTCCAAGCGTCACCGCCCACGATATACCGGCGAAGAGCTCCGCGCTTACGCGCACACCGGCGTTGGCCAAAGCGAAGAGTGGCATGATGCCGAAGGCAACCAACGCATGGAGCTTGCGCTCCATCGTGAGGAGGGGTGCCTGCACGCCCTCACACGCCCCTTCGAGTGCGTGCACGGCCTCCTGTTGCTGGTTGTTGCTCAGCACGCTCGTGTCGGGGCCGCACGCCTGCTCGAACTCTCGGAGGCTCTCTTTGGCGCGTCGCACGAACTCGTCCTCGTTGATCCGCGTCCGTGAGGGGATCGTCATGGCGAAGAGCACTCCCGCAACCGTGGCGTGCACTCCCGAGCTCAGGAACGCTCCCCAGAGCGCCACGCCCAGCAGCAGGTAGATGGCCGGGTGTCGCACGCCCGAGCGGTTGACAGCGATCAGCGCTGCAAGGAGACCACCGCCCAACGCCAGACTCGCCCACGAGAGATCTGCCGTGTAGAAGACAGCGATTACCAGCACCGCACCGATATCGTCAGCGATCGCCAGAGCCGCGAGAAAGACCTTTAGCGCCGCCGGCACGCGCGGCCCGAGTAGGGCGAGCACACCGAGCGCGAACGCAATGTCGGTCGCCATGGGAATCCCCCATCCCCGGGCGCCAGGACCTCCAGCATTGAACGCGACATAGATCGCGGCGGGTACCACCATACCGCCGATCGCCGCCGCGATCGGCAAGGCGGCTAACCGCGCAGATGCAAGCTCGCCGACCAGCATCTCGCGCTTGATCTCGAGCCCCACCAGGAAGAAAAAGACGGCCATCAGTCCGTCGTTGATCCAGTGGTGCAGGCTCATCGTGAGCACGCCGCCCTCGACGCCGAGCGTGAATTTCCGTTCCCACAGATCGAAGTAGGATTGAGACCACGGTGAGTTGGCCCACACGAGCGCGACGGCTGTGGAAACCAGCAGCACGATACCGCCACTCGACTCCGTCCGGGCAAACTGCTGGAACGGCCGGAGTAGGCGGTCCGCCAGCAGCGTGTTCTCCTGCGTTTGTTCCGGGTTCGGCGAAGCCACCATTGCTCCCACGGCAGAATGGGTATTCAGACGGCAACCTTAATCAACGCAATGCGTACTAAGATGTCATGCCTACTCGACTCAGCCTTATCACCGCGGTCGCACTGATCATCGCGGCCCCCGCGCCCGCGTGTACGCAAGAGCCGAAAGGTTCTCCGATGTCGGAAGCAGAACTCATCCGGCGTCTCACGAAGTCCGCCGACAGTTTGGCAGCGCTCAATCAGTTCTCGGGCGTTGTAGTCGTCGCCAGGAACTCGACTCCTGTTTTTGAACGCGCCTACGGAATGGCCGATCGCGAGTCGGCTATCCCCAACACGGTCGAGACAGCCTTCAACCTTGGATCCATCAACAAGGTCTTCACAGCAACGGCGATCCGACAGCTTGCTGAGAGAGGAAAGCTCGACCTTGACTCGAGCCTCGCTCGCTACTGGCCGGACTATCCGAATCAGGAAGTAACTCGAAAGGTGACGATTCGCCAACTCCTCCAGCATCGCTCTGGCATTGGCGGCGACATCTTTGCTGCTCCGGCTGGCGGCAAGCGCTCCGACCTGCGTCACAATCGCGATTTCCTTCCCCTGTTCGTGAACGAGCCGCTCGAATTCGAGCCTGGTTCGCGGAGCGCCTACTCGAATGCAGGCTACGTTCTTCTGGGGATGCTCGTGGAACGATTATCAGGCGAAGACTACTACTCATATGTGCGCCGTCACATCTACGAGCCTGCGGGGATGACGAGAACCATGCATCTCGCTGTCGATTCGCTGCCCTCTAACACCGCTCGCGGTTACACGCGCGGCGAGGAGGAAGCACCCGCAACTACTCCGCTGCGAAGAAACACTGAGCTGCTCCCCGGACGAGGTAGCGCTGCTGGTGGTGGTTACTCGACCGCCCAGGATCTGCTGCGCTTTCTGCAGGCGTTGCGGGCCCGGCGAATCCCGGG
This sequence comes from Gemmatimonadaceae bacterium, assembly GCA_046261975.1. Lineage (GTDB taxonomy): Bacteria > Gemmatimonadota > Gemmatimonadetes > Gemmatimonadales > Gemmatimonadaceae > JBHENQ01. The sequence continues at coordinate 6,615 of JBHENQ010000189.1, forward strand.
CGGTCCTCCAGCCGGTCTCGGCATCGGCGGTGGCGCTCCGGGCCTGAACGCCGCCGTCGAAGGGGCGTTGCCGGGTGGATACGATGTGATCGTGCTGGCCAACCTCGATCCGCCGGCAGCTCAGCGAATCGCGAGGCTGGTTCGGTCCTGGTTGTCCGCCGATAACTGATTGCTGCGGCTAACCTGAATACATCCTTCCCGAAACTTCCAACGAACCTTTCGACGTAGGTGGTTGTCAAACAGGGCATTTGACGGACGGTCAACAACCGGACGTGCAATCCTGCATCCCTGCACTGACAACCCATGCGCAACTTCGCAATTCTCTTTCTCGCAGCCGCCCCACTCCTTTCGGCACAGCAAGCACCGTCGAACGACCGGCCGCAAGTTTCCACGTATCGACACGAAGCTGCCCCGGAAGCCAGAGCAGCGCCTCTGAAGGGAGCCGTGCGCATCGACGGAAAGCTCGACGAAGAGGCCTGGGGCGCCGCGACACCCGTTACCAATCTGATTCAGGACCAGCCGGTCGAGGGCGCGCAGCCAACGGAGCGAACCGAAGTTCGCGTACTCATTGGATCCGACGCGCTTTATATCGGAGCGTCGATGCTGGAGTCGAACCCAGCCAACATTCGGCCTCGCCTCGCTCGCCGGGATGAGCCCGTGGACGGTGACGTGTTTGCGGTCGCGATCGACTCGCGACACGACCACCTTTCCGCTTACTACTTTCGAGTAACAGCCGGTGGCGCGGTGCGAGACGCTGTGGGCACAAGCGGCGGCGACGGGCTCAACCTGGACCTGTCCTGGGACGCCGTCTGGGAAGCAAGAGTGTCGAGCGACGCCAGAGGCTGGTACGTGGAGATCAGAATCCCGCTCTCGCAGCTGCCCTACAATCGTACGCCCGACCCGGTGTGGGGAATCCAGTTCGAACGCTACGGCTGGAACAAGCAGGAACGGAATCTCTTCGCGTTCACACCGCGCACAGAGAATGCCGGAGTCCAGCGCTTTGGCCACCTGACCGGCCTCGGAGAATTGCCCGCACCAAGCCGAATCGAGCTGCTCCCGTACGTGAGCGCGCGCGCCGAATATCTCGAGGTTGACCCCAACAGCCCGTTTCGCGACGAGAGCGAGATGTTTCAGTCCGTGGGTGCGGACCTCAAGTACAGGGTGACCAGCAATCTCACGCTCAACGCCACCGTCAATCCGGACTTTGGACAGGTCGAAGTGGATCCACGAGTGATCAATCTGAGTGCCTTCGAGACGTTCTTCCCGGAGAAACGCCCATTTTTCGTGGAGGGGCAGAATATCTTCAGTTACGGATCTATCCGGGCGTTCAACAGCTTCGGAGCGCCTTCGCTCTTCTTCTCTCGTCGCATAGGCCGCCAGCCTCAACGCGGTCTTGGCAGCGCTTTCCGTTTCGCGGATGCCCCGGAACAATCAACGATTGCCGGCGCGGCCAAACTTACGGGACGAACCAGCGGTGGATGGTCACTTGGCGCGCTTGAGGCAGTCACTCTCCGTGAGGAGGCGGATTACGTGGATGCCTCGGACGTCAGGCGCACCGCGGTAGTCGAACCTCTCACGAACTATTTCGTCGGACGCCTTCGCCGAGAGATGCGAGGCGGCAACACGGTAGTCGGCGGATTGGTGACAGCGGTGAATCGCGATCTGGAGGATCCGGCGCTGGAAAGCGCTCTTCGCTTCGCCGCCTACGTGGGCGGCCTGGACTTCAATCACGCATGGAATAACCGCCGCTGGGCGTTCGATGGCTCGTTCGCGGCAAGCAACGTGCGCGGATCCGAGAGCGCGATCGCAGCGACCCAACTCTCGAGCGCGCGATTCTACCAGCGGCCAGACTCTCGCGAGCTCGACTTTGATCCCTCAAGAACCTCCCTCGGCGGTTACTTTGGTCAGGCCGCCCTCACTAAGCTCTCCGGGGTTCACTGGATCGGCAACGTCGCGTACCAGGAGACTAGCCCGGGGTTCGAGGCAAACGATGTGGGCTTTCAAAGATCGGCTGATCGCCGAGCGCTTTCCAGTCTGATTGGGTACCAGGAAACGAAGCCCGGAAAGATACTTCGCAATTACAATATCTCCGCCTTCACGAACCAGACCTGGAATCGCGACGGCGACATCGTCTTCAACAACTTCGCCGCGTCTGCGTTTGCGCAGTTCGCAAACTTCTCATTCATCAACCTGCGCTCCGATTACAGCGCAGCGGGCTTCGACGACCGGCTGACACGCGGCGGACCAGTGACCCGACAGCCGCCCGCGATTGCAGCCGCCTTCTTTTACGGCACGGACCAGCGGAAGACGTATACCGCCCAGTTCGAGTTCGAGTACTCGCGCAACGACGAGGGACGGGAGAGCACGAACTACAGCGTCAATTTCACCCTGCAACCTTCGCCCACTTTCAACATCAGCCTCGCCCCGAACCTCGGTTTCAATCGCGATCCCGCTCAGTTCCTGGACTCGATCCCGGATCCTTCATACACGCCAACTTTCGGAACGCGATACATCTTCTCGCCTTTGGACCAGACGACGCTCGCCATTGTGACACGGGTTAACTGGACTTTCTCGCCGACGCTATCGTTTCAGCTTTTTGCTCAACCACTCGTCTCAGCCGGCGATTTCGGCAGCCTGACGCACCTTCGTGCACCACGCTCCTATGATTTCGATGTCGACGTCGCGGACTTCGGCAACCTGGACTTCAACATTCGCTCCCTGCGCGGTAATGCGGTACTGAGGTGGGAGTATCGTCCAGGCTCCACATTGTTCTTCGTATGGCAACAGCGGCGGAACGGATTTCAGCCCGACGGTGTATTCGACTTCGGGCCGGACTATGCCGATATTTTCCGCGAGAAGCCGGAGAACGTTTTTGCGGTAAAGGCCACGTACTGGATAGCACGATGAGACTGTGGCCTCATCAATGCATATAGTCCAGGATATCCCGTCTTCAGATTTCTCGGAGGTATGCAGCCATGAAGGTCACATCTCTTTTAGCCACTGCAGGCGCAGTTCTTTCCCTTTCTGCTTGCAGCGGCAGCAGCGGCGTCATCTTTCCTTCCCGTGAGCCTGGGTCAACTCCCGTTCCGCGCAGAGCACCTGTTGCAAGCATGGTTGCGGGTTTGGAACCCCAACCCGGACACACTGCTCGCGGAAGCACCACCCTCACGCCCGTTCAACGGGATGACAACAGACCGCATACCACCGCCGTCGTTACGCTGTCGGGCGCCCCGGCCAATGCCCTGCTTCCGTGGCACGTACACACTGGAGCGTGCGGAACCAACGGCCCCGTTGTTGGCGTCGCAGCATCCTACAGCAACCTCGTCGTGACGCCAGAAGGCAACGCCAATCTGACGATCACTCTCCCGTTCGGAATGCCCTCGGATGCACCCCTTTACGTGAACGTTCACCGATCGCCGTCGCAAATGAATGAGATCATCGCCTGCGGAGCGGTCGAACGGAACGTAATGCCCTAATTTCTCGGGAGTCGGGAGTCGGGAGTCGGGAGTCGAAATGCATTCGACTACCGACTCTCGATCCCCTAGTGTTTCATTTCGCTCGTGTTTGATCCCCAGACGGAAGCTGCGTCTTTTTCGTAGGGGTTAACATGGAGCATCCACCCGAATAGCCTCTCGAAGAACCGGCCGCCGGCGGCATCGCACTCTGACTTGGAAGCGACGGACCCTTTCGGGCCGAAGAGCGGTCTGCCATTTCGAGTCTCGCTGAACCTTTGAGGAGCATTCCTCGGTGGGAAGCAGAGATTGGTGTGCAGGTGCCACTGCGCGATGCTGAGCGGCACGCGAGCATCGAGCTTTTCGGCCGACGCCCGCGCTGGCGCGGTGTACATGGCGCCCACCAGCTTGTAACCGCCATCTGGCAGCGACTCATATAGAAGGGACGTTGGCTTCGCGGCATCAAAGGAGAGTGCCTGCCGGGCTGCCCGTCCGTAATTGGTGAAGTGATATACTTTTTGAGGTATGCCGGGTAGGAACTGCCGGTAGCCATCCGCCACTGCCGCACGGTAGTCAGTGTAGCCGGCGATCTCCCGGCGCAACTCGGCGAGGATCTCGTTGGCCCGCGCCGTGTCCGACGGAGTGCCGTCACGCCGCGGCGTCATGCGCATGTGCGCGGTTTCCATGAGATGCCCGCTCATTGATTCTTGCACCGAGTGCTGTGCGTGTTCCCCAGCTACTGCCGCGGACTCGTTAGACCCATCGCTCGCATTCGTCTGGCGACCGCCGGAACATGCTGTCGTCAGGCCAGCAGTTGCCACCAGCATACTCCAAACAGCTCTTCGCCCCATCCAAGAGGAATATGTCTTCACTTGACCTGAGTGATGAGTCTACGTCATCCCCTGTTCTTTGAGACGATCCTGATCCCGCTGCGTTAAAGTAAACCGTTCCCTGTTCCCTGTTACCTGTCCGCTGTTCCCTGGTTCACCAGCCTCTCCCAGTAGTACCCCGCGCCGTATGCAGCCTGAGAAACTACCTTCAGCAAGGAGAGCATAGCCCCTCGCGGCCCACGGTTGAAAGCCAGAGGGTACCTAATGAGATCAGTGTAAAAGTTGATGGGCTCAAGCCGTACCTTCTTCTCTCCGCGACGAGCTCTGGCTCGATGGAGATAATAGGCGCCACGCCCGTAATTGAAGTGCTGGCGGCTGAACGAGCGAAAGGTCATAGCGTGGGAGTGGCGAACTACAGCCTCCTGCGCATAGACCAGCGGAAATCCATGCGCACGCCATCGATCACAGATATCGCGGTCCTCGCCGGCAGCGAGAGGGAAGCTCGTGTCAAATCCGCCGATAGCGCGAAAGCGGTCAGCAGGAAACGCGAGATTGTTCGTTGTAAAAAACCGCGCTTCTCCCTCGGTCGCCCACTTGTTGTAGTACTTGTAGAGGTAGTCGATCAGCGACTGGCTCGCGGCCGAAAAGATGTCATGAGCAAGAGCGTTAACGGTTCGCCCTCCGACACCGGTACCGGGTTCGGCCACCAGATAGCTCTCGAGTACCCTGAGCCATCCCGCATCTGCCTCGCAGTCGTCGTCAGTGAAGGCGATAAAGTCGCCTCGTGCGATCTCCGCGCCGGTGTTTCTCGCTGTGGCCGGACCCGCATGTGGTTGCGTCACGACACGCAAGCACAGTCCTTGCTCGAAGGCGGCCACCAGACCGTGCGGCGGATTCGGGCTGCCGTCGTCCACCACGATCACCTCGAAACTGGCCCGCGGATAGTCGACAGCCGCCAGAGCGGTGAGGCACGAAAGGAGCTGCCTCGGACGCTTGTACGTCGGAACGATTACGGAGATGACGGGACGGGCAGTTCCCGTCGTAGCTGTGGAATCACGCACAGTTATAGGCTAATCGCGGGAGACATTGCGCCCGAAGACGCTCGATCTCCATGGCTCATGCACAACCGGTGCCCGACTCATAGCTTAAGGCCCCCATGAATCGTCTACTGTCATGATGCGCCAACCCTTGCTTCTCGCCGAGCTGTGGCAGTACCGCGAGCTACTTCGGCGGCTCATGCTGCGGAATCTCAAGGTCCGCTACCAGCGCTCCGTGCTCGGCTTCGCGTGGACGCTGCTGAATCCTCTGCTTACGATCCTGATCCTGGTGACGGTCTTTGCCACGATCATCCGAATCGGAGTGCCCAACTACTGGGCCTTCCTGGTGAGCGGCTATTTCGCCTGGGTGTTCATCCTGCACACTGTTGGGGCCAGCGCTTACATAATCCCGGACCACGCCTATATGGCCCGCGGTGTCCCGATCCCGGCTGACGTATTGGTCCTGAGCACCGTTGCGGCGCGACTCGTGGAGTTTGCTGCCGAAATGCTCATAGTGGTCGTTGTCCTGGCGGTATTTCATCACCACGCTTTACCGCCCAGCTTTGCGTTCGTGCCGCTCCTGATAGTGTTGAACCTCGCTCTTACGACAGGTCTGGCGCTGCCTGCGGCTGCGCTTTCCGTCTTTTTCCGGGACGTGCAGCATGCTTTGCCGGTGGCACTCACTCTTCTCGCGTACGTCTCTCCGGTTTTCTATCCGCTTGATATCGTGCCCGAAGGGCTGCGCAGAATCTACTTTCTGAATCCGCTCGCAGGACTGTTCTCGCTTTACCATGTAGTGCTCTACGAGGGCAGAGCTCCATCGGGCTCGCAGATTGCATCTGTCGCTTCCACAGCCGTCATGATGTGCGGCATCGGCTACCTGGTCTTCAGGCGGTATCGATCGCTCTTTGCGGAAATCGTCTAACGCGATGCCTACGAATAACACGCTGGCTGCGGTAGAGTGCCGGGGAGTGGTAAAACGCTTCTATCACTACGAGCATCGTACGACCACGCTGCAGGAGTTTTTCGTTCGCAGCGTGCTCCGAAAACCAATTCACGTTAGACACGCGCACTTCGAGCTTACGGGCTTCGATCTACGAGTCGAACGCGGAGAGTTCGTCGCCCTGGTTGGACCTAACGGCAGCGGAAAGAGTACCGCCCTGAGGTTGATTGCCGGTATCTATCCGCCCACCGAAGGCACGATCATAACCAACGGGCGCGTGGTAGCGGTAATCGAGCTTGGCGCGACCTTTCATCCTGAGCTCACGGGCGCCGAGAACGTTGGACTCTATGCAGCGGCGCTCGGACTCAACAGGCGAGAGATTGCCAAACGCTTTCCGGTATTGGCCGATTTTTCCGGGGTAGAAGACTTCATCGACGTTCCCATTAAGTACTACTCGTCGGGAATGCGCGCTCGGTTGGCGTTCTCGGTGGCACTCCATGCCGAGCCCGACATTCTCTTGCTGGACGAGATACTCGCGGTGGGTGATGAGATATTCCGTGAGAAGTGCATGTCGCGGCTCCGCGCGTTCCATGCTGGAGGTGGCACGATCCTGACGGTGTCGCACGATCTCGCCGCCGTAAGGAATATGGCATCTCGGGTAGTCTGGCTGGACCACGGTCACGTGCGCGCTTCGGGACCGGCAGCCGAAGTAGTGGGCCGCTATCATAGTGCCTCCACCGCATCGGGCACTACCTGATCGCTGGATGAAGCAGTTCTTGCCGTACAAGGTAATGGACCTCGAGGTGAGCCAGCCACTTGCCGATGTTACTGGCCTGGAGGAATACGAGCTTCTCGTGTGCGTCCTCTGGTTCCATGGTTATCCTGTTGGCTTCGCGAAATTGCGCGTCAGAAACGGCAACGTTGAGGCAGCCGCTCTGGAACGCGCGATCAGGAATCATAAAGGCCGGATCGCCGAGCACCGCGCGCTCCTCGTCCGAGGCAAGTCAGACATAAGCGAGTGGCCGGCGGTCACGGTCGCCGTCTGTACGCGCGACAGACCGAATGATCTGAGGCTGTGTCTGGTGGCACTTGGCGAACTCGACTATCCGGACACAGACGTGATAGTCGTGGATAATGCGCCCACCAGTGATGCGACGGAGTGCATCGTCCGACAAGTCTTGCCAGGCGCACGTTACGTCCGAGAGCCGAAGCCTGGGCTGGATTGGGCGCGCAATCGCGCCATCGCGGAGTCGCGTGGCGAGATCGTCGCCTTCACCGATGACGATGTGATCGTGGATCGGGGCTGGTTGCGGGCTCTGGTCCAGCCGCTCCTGGAGGATCCGGCTGTGATGGCTGTAACTGGATTGGTGGTTCCTTTTGAGCTGGACACGCACGCTCAGACACTGTTCGAAGCGTACGGTGGATTCTCGAGAGGCTTCAAGAAACGCCGCCATGGAGCGCTTCGCCGGAGCAAGAGAATCGCCGCTAGATACGGAAATACTGGCTCGTTCGGCACCGGCGCGAACATGGCATTCCGGCGAGCGCTTTTTGATCGAATAGGTTCGTTCGATCCGGCGCTTGACGTCGGCACCGTCACCAACGGCGGTGGCGACCTGGAGATGTTCTTTCGTGTGCTCAAGGAAGGCTACGCTCTCGTTTATGAGCCAGGAGCCCTGGTGCGGCACCGGCACCGGCGAACTTACCCGGAGCTTCGGGAGCAGATCACCAATTGGGGGACAGGCATGTACTCCTATGTCGTGCGCAGTGTGCTAGCCTACCCCGAGGAGCGCCCGGCGTTTGTTCTTCTGGCGGGCAGGTTGTTCTTTACCTGGTATGTATGGCGTTTCCTAAAATCCTATTTGCGCCCACTGTTTCCCCGCGAGCTCATCCTGGACGAGATGCGAGGGGCTCTGATCGGGCTTCGCCGCTACCACACAGCGCGTGAGAACGCAGGCAGGATCGCCAGATCGTTCGATTCACTCTCGCCCGGCGCGAGCACCTGAATTGATCCGCGATCGCGGTGGGCGAGCGCGCGCCGTCCTATCAGATGCAAATGAAAGAGAAGGGGGATGAAGGCCAGCACTGCAAGCGTGACGACTGAGAAATGGAGCCGCATCGCCGGCGTCCAGTACCTGCGCTTCCATGCGATCGAGGCGAACACCGGCATCCCGATTGCCATCGCGCTCGAAAGAATCGGCAGAGCGAGCAGTGCCACCATCACCGGAGACAGGCCGAATGCCATGAAGTGCGAGCGCGGAAAACTGATATGGCGGGCCATCCCGGCCAGAAAGATCAGGTTCAGCGAGCAGACGGCGGCCGCGTACAGGAGTGCGACGCGCGCGGGATGATCGCGGGCACTCCGCAACCGAGCTGGCGAACGTCTTGTACTGCGCCCGGCAGAAGCGGTAAAGAGGGCCCCGTAGGCAGACAGGAAAATCAGAATCAGGGACGATGCAATCATCAGTTGAGCGACCGGCGTCTCGTACCACGCGATACGTTCATAGATGTGCAGCCCGATCATCAGTCGGCCCACTCGACCACCGGCATCCTGCTCGAACAACACATAGTACGGGAGATTCTTCCAGTACCAGCGGAAGAGCCCCGGCTCGACTTCGGTGAGCCGCACATCCGATTCATCGCGACGCATGCTGAGGGTTCCGTCGCCGGCGTCGGTTACCTGTATCTGCTTCGAGAGTAGCACCAGACCCACGCGCTCCAACCCCGACCGGGCGAATGACCCGGCCCGGTAGACGCCGGCGATGCTCGACGCGCGTAGCGCGGCGCCTTCGGACCGCGGGGTCTGCTTCACAGAATCTGAGGCCACCACGGGGTAGTATCTGTCGTGGAATTGCTGCAGAAGGGCGGCCTGAAGCCACTTGGCATCCGCGGCGTTAGTGGCGAGAAACATTCCCAGGCCGCTGTCGGGCAGCAGATGGATGTAACTGGTGTGACCTCCTATCCATCCCTCGTGACCGAGCCCGCGAACATCGTTCACCGGATGCTCGTAGTAGCCGAACGCGCTGCCCGGCATAGTGGGATGGTGAGCGAAGTGGCGAGCCTTCATCTCGCTGTTGTTCGCCTCACTGAGTATGCGCGATGATTCCACGTCTACCTTGCCACCGCCGAGCTGCGCGATCATGAAGCGCGCCATATCGGCCCCGGTCGTCACCAGCCCTCCGGCCGGTTTGACGTGAGGGTATACTGGCGGCAGCTCGTAATACTCCCTGCCATTGTACGCATAGCCCGTCGCCAAACGGACATCGCTCTGGGCAGCAGCGTAGAAGCTACTCCGGTTCATGCCGAGGGGGCGTAGAATGTGCTCCGCCGCATATCGCTCGAACGGCATACCGGAGACGCACTGGACGATGTATCCTGCCAGCGTCATGCCGAGATGTGAGTAATTGTACACGCGCCCTGGCGCTTGCACGCGCGGTGGCATATGCGCGGCCAGATACTCACCGAGTGGGCTGACGTTGGACTCGCTGCGAGCGGCAATGCCGATGTTGCGGTGCTCGAAACCGGCGGTGTGCGTGAGCAGGTGAGACATCGTCACCGGCTGCGCAAAGTTGTCGTCGAGCTTGAACTCCTGAAGGTAGCTATTGACGTCGCGGTTGAGATCCAGCTTACCGCGTTCGTGCAACTGCATCACGGCGGTTGTCGTGAACAGCTTGGAAAGGGAACCGACCGGAAAGCGCGTCCTCTCCGGATGGACTGGTGTCCGTGCTTCCAGGTTCGCGTAACCGTAGCCCTTGAGGAAGAGGACGCGGCCATCTTTGACGAGCGTGAACACCAGGCCAGGCACATGATGGTCGCGCACCGCACCAACGAACAGGCTGTCGAAAAACGCCTCGCGGTCTTTCGCGTTCGCCAGATCCGCACTTCCGCGTCCGCTCTGGCGGGATAGGGTGGTCGTGCTCTGCCCGCCAAGCTCCTGTGTTGCGGAGAGGCCGAACAGCACGAACGCTATGATCGAACCCGCCCGGGACACCGAAAACACCGCGACGCCTTCCAGGTTGAGAGTACTGAATGACCGCGCTCGTGCGCTCGGCACGAGGGGCCACCACTCCCCTCAAACAGGCGAAGTCCGTGCCTGAGGCTCTGGAAACACTTGATTCGACCAGCCGTTTCTAGAGGGCCGTAAGTGAGCCTTGTAAAGAAGTTATACGGTTGGCCTGCGGGCGGCGGCTTTCGTGTTGCGAGGCTCGAGACAGTCCTGTCGGCCTGGCATCCAGAAGTGTTGCGGAGAGTCTACGGAAATCGCCCGGATGCGGCGAAGCCCCCTACACCCCGATGGCAGTTCCCTTGGGTCTCAGCGAAATTCTCCCAGCTACACCGGCGCCATCGGTCGACGGGAAGTAGGCATTGTGCATGTACTGCCTCACCATGCGCTGAGTATTGAAGAAGGAGCCGTTGAGCGCGATTGCGGATCGCATCACCTGAACGTAGCTATTCGCCCGACCATAGAAGAGCGGAAGGATCTTCTGCTCGAGCTTGAGATAGAGATCGTTCGCATCCACGCGTGAATCGGCCACAGGCTCATCGCTGCTACCTATGGACCATCCGGTCACACCCTCAATGTGGCCCTCCACCCACCACCCGTCGAGCACACTCAGAGAAGGCACACCGTTCAACGATGCCTTCATTCCACTGGTGCCGGAAGCCTCTAGCGGCTTCGTCGGATTGTTGAGCCAGAGGTCAACGCCCGGAATGAGAGATTGTGCGAGCAACATATCGTAATTCTCGAGATAGATGACACGCACGGCGTTCTTGAGCGCTGCAGCCGCCTCGAAGATATGCCGGATGAGATCCTTCCCGCCCGAGTCGTTGGGATGGGCCTTGCCTCCGAAAACGATCTGAATGGGTCCGTGATCGGCCGCGATTCTCTTCAGTCTTTCCACGTCGGTGAAGATGAGGTCCGCCCGTTTGTATTGCGTTGCGCGCCTGGCGAAGCCTATCGTCATCGCCTTGGGATCAAGACGCACCCCGCTCCGACGAGCGACATCTTCGATCATGATCGTCTTGGCACGAGCGTGCGCCTCGAGGATCTCGTCCGCCGCCACGTTCACCGCGTAGCGCAGGTAAAGATTGTCGTTTCGCCATTCGGGAATGCGTCTGTCGAACAGCTCCCGGAACGGCTCCGATGTCCATGTGGTGGCGTGGACACCGTTGGTTACTGCTTCGATGTCGTACGACGGAAACATTCCCTGAGACACTTCGCGGTGTCGCATTGCGACGCCGTTGCTGTACCTCGAGAGCCTCAGGCCGACCAGGGTCATGTTGAGCTCGCCCCTTTCCGTACAACCTGCTGCCTCCAGCAACTGCGTATGCTTCTGGCCGAGCACCTTACGCACCATTGTGAGAGGGAACTTGTCGTGACCGGCGGGCACTGGTGTGTGCGTCGTGAAAATGCACTGCCGCCGAACCACTTCGAGATCGGCGTCGTTCACATCTTCCAGCGCGCGGCCGGAAAGTTGTCGCGCGAGCAGGGTGAGCGTTAGAAGCGCCGGATGGCCTTCGTTGATGTGATAGCGCACATCGCCCAGATAGCCCAGCACTCGGAGCATGGCAGCTCCGCCCATACCGAGCACGACTTCCTGGCAGAGACGATAGTGATTGTCGCCTCCATACAGGTTATCAGTGAGAGTACGGTCAAAGTCACTGTTTTCCGGAAGCGCAGTGTCCAGCAGATAGACTGGAACCTCGTGGCTGTTCACGCCGCGAACCACGTAGCGCCACGGGCGCACCCGCACGCGCCGGCCCTCGATCTCTATCGAGACTCTGGTGGGCATCTGATCCAACAGGTCCTCCGGCTGCCAGAGTGCCGGCCGCTCCGTCTGGTTGCCAGCAGCGTCGATCGTCTGATCGAAGTATCCCGTACGGTGGAGGAGTGTTACGCCAACCATCGGCAGTCCAAGGTCGGCGGCCGACCGAAGTGTATCACCCGCCAGTACGCCAAGACCACCGCTGAAGGTGGGGATGGAGTGGTCGAGACACATCTCCATCGAGAAATAGGCTATTGTTGAGTCTTGCATCCAATAAATCTAGAAGCAACTGCGCACCAGCACCAACTGCGCACTGCGCAGTGACTTCGCACCGGCGACTTCGCACACGAGGCTGCGGACTGTGTGGAATGGTACAGTTCGACTCGCGACTGCGAAAAGGCGCCACGGATGCCACGGATACTTCCTGCAGCCTTGTTCAGCACACAGTCAGCGAGCGTTCTATCAGTGTGATCCGCGTAATCCGTGGCAAATGGATTTGTCACGTCATGCCAATCAGGGTTGGATGCGCGCAGACTCGTGTACGAAGTAGCTGGTGCGAAGTCACTGCGCAGTGCGTAGTCGGTGCTGGTGCGCAGTTGTAGTCAACGCTGATAAGGGCAAACGCAATTTCCTGGTCCAGCTTGGGTACTCTTTAGGAGAGACTCCAGGAACATTCACTGGCTCCGTCTCCCGAAGCATGTCATCCAGCGATAATCCCACCAACACGGCCGGCGTCTTGAGCAGAAATGCGTGGACCGCATCTATGAGCTCCGCAACGGTCAACTTGACGGTGGGCCGTTGCAACACCTTCTCCCTTATCAGGAGGCGGAGGAGCTCACGCTTTGCTCGGTTGCGTTCTGCCAGAGCTTTCGCCACTCCGCCGCGGCTCTTCAACAATCCCAGTTGCCGGCGAATCTGGATGTCTCGGCCGCGCCAGAAACCCGCGAGCGTTGGCAGATCGTGCGTGTTCGCGGTCGTGAGGGATTCGGTAGAATATGCCCGCGATGCAACGAACCTGCCCTTGCGATCGCGCTGGAAGTACAGAACGCGCGATGCGAGCACGCCGCGCCGCTTCATGGCGCGAGGCACTTCTTTCGGAACTGTTCCCAGATCCTCGCCCACCACGAGGGCACCGGCGCGCGATGCCTCCAGCACAAGGATTCCCAAGAGGTCGTTTGCCGGATAACGCACATACGCGCCATCGCTGCCCGTTCCGCCGTCTGGAATCCAGAACTGGCGAAAGAGACCCATCACATGGTCTATGCGCAGCGCTCGCGAGTGCCTGAGGGATGCGCGTAACAGCAGGATCCAGAAACGATATTGATCCTGTCGCAGGACGTTGGGATTGATGGGTGGCACCGCCCAGTTCTGACCCTGCGGTGCGATCTCATCAGGCGGTGCACCGATCGATGCGCCCTTGGTGAAGAGGCCGGGAAAACTCCACGGATCGCTGCCATCCGGTGAGCTGCCAAGGGCGAGGTCCTGATAGATTCCGGCCGCGAGTCCCATAGAGCTCGCCATGGCGGACGTCTCAGCAAGCTGTCTGTCGAGTTCGAACTGCATATAGGCATGAAATCCTGTTTCCTCGGCGTGGCGGATGCGAAACGACCTCACGTCGCCTGAGTTCTTATCCCGGTAAGCCTCAGGCCATGTGTGCCACGAATCGTCGGCCCCTCGTCGTTTTGGCCGAGCTTGCCGGCCGAAATGATCCCTCAGCGCCATGAAAGTCGCGTAGTCGTTGAGAGGTTCTCCCTGTTCCGCGAGATAGCGCTCGTATTTTTTCCGGCGGGTGGCATGGGTGGCATCACTCCCGAGACGACTCTCAAACGTCTCGTACAAGAGGCGCAGCACGTGCATCTTTAGGACGAACACTTTCTCGTACTCCACGTGAGTGCTGTCTCGCAGACGCGCCAGATCGCGACGAAAGCGCGCGGAGCTCAGCAGGTCACGTGCCTTTGGACAACCGTTCAGCTCCGGAATGGCTTCAACATCCAGATAGATCACATTCCGGAAAAGCCTGCTAGCCGGCCGATACGGGCTGATGTCGTGGCCCTGGTTAAACAGAGCGTGAAGAGGATTCACCCCCACGAAACCTGCGCCTGAACTCGCCGCCCAGTTCACCAGGTCGCGGAGATCCCCGGTGTCTCCGACACCCCAATTACGCGCACTTCGAACCGAGTACAGACTTGCGGTCAGGCCGAACGCCGATGGAGCGCCCATAGCGATTCGCGGAGCCGGCAATTTGCGTGGAGTCACAACCAACAACTGCTCCGCATCCAACGACATACCCGCGGAAAACAGCCGGAGATGCAGCCGGTGGTATCCGAGGACGTTGGGAACCTGAAGGTCCACGCGTACAGAGCCGTCCTTGCTACGCGCCGCGTGCCCTATCGAACGACGTATCCCATGCTCATCCTCCAGCTCTGATTCCCATCCGACGCCTGCCCCAAGCCCCCCACCCTCGCGTCTGCGCCAGGCTTCAGGCAGGAGCACGCGCACGTACGATCCCGTTGACGGGCCGCTGCCGATGTTCCGAACGCAAACTCCGGGACATGCCGCATCACGCAGCTGGCGATCCAGAGTCTCGTGGGAGTTCCGCAGGGCCTTCGAGCTGGAGGCATCCACCCCCATCGCGGCCGCGAGCGCGACGATTGTCTCGTCAGAAGTGACGTGCCGCTTCCCCAGGAGATCGGTGTACCCCAGCTCTATGCCGGTACGCTTCGCCAGCAAGCGAAGGGACGCCGACGACGCGCTCACTTCTCGCTGCCATCCGGTACAAGAATGAGTGCGCCGAGCGGCGGTAGGTTCAGGAGCATGGACTGAGGGAACCCGTGAAAGCGTGCAGCCTCCGTCTTCACGCGCGGCAAGGTAGCGAAGCCGCTCCCGCCAAAACGGCTCGAGTCGGTGGACATTATCTCTCTGTAGGAACCCGGCTGCGGCGCACCGACTCGGTAATTCTCGCGCGGCACCGGCGTGAGATTGAAGACGACCACCGCATGACTGTCATCATCGCGCCGCATGTACGACACCACGGAGTTATCGTGGTCACCGACGTCGATCCACGCATATCCATCGAAGTCCGGATCGCGCCGCCAGAAGGGCGAGTTGGCGCGGTAGATAGTACCGAGCTCACGCATGAACGCGAGAAATCCCGCCCGCAGAGGATCGCTGGTGAGGTGCCAATCCAGGCTCGTGTCGTGGTCCCATTCACGAGAAGGAGCGAGCTCGGTGCCCATGAAGACGAGAGCTTTCCCCGGACGAGTGAACTGGTATGCGATCAGAATTCTCAGGTTGGCGAACTTCTTCCACTTGTCGCCCGGCATCTTCTCGAGCAGGGAGCGCTTCCCGTGGACGACCTCGTCGTGGGACAAAGGATTCACGAATCGCTCGCTGTACTCGTAGAGCATGGCGAACGTTAGTTCGTTCTGATGGTCGCGGCGGAAGAGAGGGTCCAGGGCGAAGTACTTCAGCGTGTCGTGCATCCATCCCATGTTCCACTTGAACGTAAACCCCAGACCGCCCTCGCCCGCAGGCTTGGTTACCGCTGGCCACGCCGTGGACTCCTCGGCGATCATCATGCAGCCCGGCTGGGTGAGTCGCACGATCTCATTCAACTCCTTGAACAAGCTCGTTGCTTCAAGGTTCTCGCGACCGCCATGGACGTTGCGGAGCCATTCCCCCTCCTTGCGGCTGTAGTCCAGATAGAGCATCGACGCCACGGCATCCACGCGAAGTCCGTCTATGTGGAACTCGCTCAACCAGTAAAGGGCGTTCGCGATGAGGAAATTGCGGACCTCTTTGCGGCCGTAATTGAATATCAGTGTCCCCCAATCCGGATGCTCGCCGAGCCTGGGATCCTCGTGCTCGTAGAGGGCAGTGCCGTCGAAACGGCGGAGCGCGAAATCATCCTTGGGGAAATGCGCTGGCACCCAATCGAGCAGCACACCGATGCCGGCTTTGTGCAGCGTGTCGACGAAGAAACGAAAATCATCGGGAGTGCCATAGCGCGCCGTGGGCGCATAATATCCGGTTACCTGATAGCCCCACGAGCCTGTAAAGGGATGCTCCGCCACTGGCAGGAGCTCCACGTGCGTGAAGCCGAGTGGCAGCAGATGGTTTACGAGCAGAGGGGCGATCTCGCGATACGTCAGGCACCGATTGCCTTCCTCGAGAACGCGCGCCCACGATCCCAGATGGACCTCGTAGATGAGCATCGGTTCTCGCGTGTGGTCCTTGCCTGCGCGTGCAGATGTCCACGCGGCGTCACCCCATGCGTACTCGCTGCGGCCGGCGACTCGCGCCGCCGTGGCCGGCGGCAGTTCCATGGAGCTTGCGAAGGGGTCTGTTTTCACACGCCGAAGGCGGCCGTTGGTGTGAATCTCGTACTTGTACAGCGCCCCGGCCCTTATTCCCGGAACGAACAACTCCCACACGCCGGAACCGCCAAGCAACCGCATGGGCAGCAGGCGTCCATCCCAGAGCGTGAAGTCTCCGATGACGCTAACGCCGCGTGCATTGGGCGCCCAGACGGCGAATGCGACTCCGTCCTCGCCGTCGACGTTGCCAGGGTGCGCACCCATTCTCTCCCACAATGTTCGATGCGTCCCTTCATTGAAGAGGTGCAGGTCCAGCTCGCCCATTGTAGGCAGAAATCGGTAGGGATCACCGCGCTGCCACGTGCGTCCGGCCCCCCCCGCACCGAACTGGAATCGCAACTCGTATCGGAGCGGTAGCGACGCATCCGGGAGAAAGGCGGCGAATATTCCGGGCTTTACGACAGGAAGCGGCACGCTCGTTCCGTCCCTGAGCAAGCACTCGGCAGCGACGGCATCGGGATGGAAAGCGCGAACTACCACGCCATGTTTGTCGCCTGCTGCGGCCGGATGCGCGCCAAGAATCCGGTGTGGATCCGTATGTGTGCCGGACAACAGGCGCCGCACGTCGGCGGCGGGGACTTGGACGAGGTCGGACTCGTCGGCTCGATCGGGTTCCGGCGCTTTTCCGCTCTCCGGCTTCACAATATTGGTTCCTTGAGACGATCGCTCTCTCGGCGCACTGAATGGCGAAGCACGATCATGGAATACGGCGCCAGCGAGACCGCCGGCCCATCGATGGCGGAAGTTACCTTCGTGGCAGTGTTCACGATCTCTATCCAGATTGCTGAAACTTCGAGCTCGGGAAGATCGAACCGCGCCTCAGAAAGACCGCCGTTCAACAGTACGAGCAGCGTTTCGCCCTGCACCCCGCGGCCGCGATTATCTATCTCGTCAGCGGACTCCGCCGGAATCAGCATGCCGAGCGTGTGGCGGCCCGCGTCGTGCCAATCCGCGGCCGTCATCTCAGCGCCATCCTGTCGCAGCCAGAGCAGGTCCTTCTTGCCATCCGGTCCTGTGGGGCGTCCATGAAAGAACGTCCTGCGGCGAAGGACGGGGTTCGCGCGGCGCAGTGCGAAAACGCGTTGTGCGAATTGCAGCAGTTCGCGCCTCTTCTCGTCGAGATGCCAGTCCATCCACGAGATCTCGTTGTCCTGTGCGTAGGCGTTGTTGTTCCCAAGCTGCGTGCGGCCGAGCTCGTCGCCATGCGATATCATGGGCACGCCCTGCGAAACCGCCAGCGTGGCCAGGAAGTTCCGCTTCGCGCGCTCGCGCAGTTCTGTGATCGCCGGATCGTCGGTCGGTCCCTCGATTCCCCAGTTGCGACTCAGGTTGGCGTCTGTGCCGTCGCGATTCCGTTCTCCATTAGGCTGGTTGTGTTTGCGCTCGTAGGTCACGAGGTCGTGCAGCGTGTAGCCGTCGTGGGCAGTCACAAAATTCACGCTAGCGTAAGCTTGCCGGTCGCTCCACTGGTAGATATCGCTGCTACCGGCAAGGCGGTAGGCGAGCTCGTTCACTCGATCCCTGTCGCCGCGCCAGAAGCTACGAATCTCGTCGCGGTACTTGCCGTTCCACTCCGCCCAGCCCAGCGGGAAATTGCCAATCTGATAGCCGCCTGGCCCCACGTCCCACGGCTCGGCGATGAGCTTCACGCGTGAGAGCACCGGATCCTGGTGAATGATGTCGAAGAACGCGCTGAGGCGGTTCACTTCGTAGAGTTCCCGTGCGAGCGCCGGCGCCAGATCAAAGCGAAAGCCATCCACGTGCATTTCCAGCACCCAGTAGCGCAGGCTGTCCATGATGAGTTGGATCGTGCGCGGGTGCTGCATGTTGAGGCTGTTGCCGCAGCCGGTGAAATCGGTATAGAGCCGCGGGTTCTTGGGGTCCAGGCGATAGTAAGCGCGGTTGTCGATCCCGCGAAGGGAGAGAGTTGGCCCCAGATGGTTGCCTTCAGCCGTGTGATTGTACACAACATCCAGGATTACCTCGATGCCCGAGGTGTGCAATACCTTCACCATCGACTTGAACTCACTCACCTGCTCGCCCAGATGGCCCGTCGCGAAACGCGAATCTGGCGCGAAGAAGCCGATCGAGTTGTAGCCCCAATAATTGGTGAGTCCCTGCTCCGCGAGATGCCGCTCGGCGACCGAGTGATGCACCGGCATCAGCTCGACGGCGGTGACGCCGAGCGAGAGCAGGTGATCGATCATTGGCTCCGATGCGAGTCCGAGGTATGTGCCGCGGAGGGTTTCGGGCACGCCGGAGTGTCGAATCGTCATGCCCTTGACGTGACACTCGTAGATGACGGTGCGGTTCCACGGCGTGCGCAGCGGTTTGTCTTCGCCCCACGAGAAAGTGGATTCCACAACGACGCTCTTCGGCACATGAGCCGCGTTGTTGTGTGTGCTGATCTCCAGATCGGCCCGTGGACCCTGCCCGCGATAGGCGAGCAGCGCTTCGCTGAACTCCACCGTGCCGCTGACTGCCTTGGCATAGGGATCAATCAGGAGCAATCCGGCATTGAACCTGTGGCCTCTTTCCGGCTCGTATGGTCCATGCGCGCGGTAGCCGTAGAGCTGGCCCGGACGCACACCAGGTAGGTAGCAGTGCCAGATCTGGTCGCTTCGTTCCGTAAGCGGAACCGTTGCCGATTCAATGGCATCATCCGCAGCCTCGAACAGGCATAGCTCGATGGATGTCGCGTTCTCGGAGAAGATCGCAAAGTTTACGCCTTCCCCATCCCACGTTGCACCGAGCGGATACGGATTGCCGGGCCAGACCCGCATCATGGGGGCTGCAATGCTTTCTTCTTCCTCCTCTTCTTGATCTCCGCCGGGAGCTCGCCAGGTCCTGCAACCTGGACCTCCACATAACCCCAGACCGCGAGGCCGCGAATGCGCACCCGTGGCGCGTCAGGAGAAGGAGAAGGTGCGACCTCGCGTGACAGATTGGTCTGGCCGAACCCACCCATTATTGCGAAGCCGTCGCATTCTACCCTGACGCCAGGCGGCACGACGATCTCGATTCCGCCCCACATCGTGTATGCATCGATGACTATGCCGTCAGGTGGAAATCTCGCCTCACGCAAATCAACCTCCACCCCTCCCATGAACGCGAGCGTAAGCATCTGTCGAGCCGCAGCCCAGACGCCGCGGCGCTCGACTCCTCCCATCATGGCAAAGACGACTTTCTGGTTGGGCGTTTCGTCCGCGCGAGCAAGCTCGTAACCCTGCCGGGTCGCTGGGAGATAGTCCTGATGTAGGGCAGGTAAGTCAGAAACGAGCGCCATCAATTCTCCTTCGCTCGTTGCCTTGTAGACGCGCTCGAGCCGATCCTCGAGGGCATCCACGGTGACGTGATCGGCCGCGAAATGCGCGCTAAGCTGCTGGATCACGCGTTCGCGAGCGTCACTCAGGTGCGAGGGCATGTTGGCAGCAATCTAGAGGTCACTGACACCACCCCGCAAATAACGGATGCAAACGCTTTCCGGAACCGGGGTGTCCAATTCTACGACCGCACCTAAAAACTTCTTCAAACATCGTTCGGGGAAGTAAACACCAGTCAACATCGGCCATGCACTGCTCTCGCCTCATCGCTTCGTTTGCCGCTCTCGCGATCCCGGCTCTCGTGTCAGCGCAGACCGCCACTCTCCCCGACCCAATCCAGACCGAGCGAAGAACGGCCCCAACGACTGGCACGGCTGTACGCGCCGTACAGCCGCCGGAGCTGGACGGTCGCACGACCGATGCTGTGTGGGGCGAGGCCCAGGTGATTGATGATTTTCTGGAGTACGAGCCAAACGAGGGCGCTGAGACGCGTTTCAAAACGGAGGCGCGAATCGCTTACGACGACAAGTACCTCTACGTGCTGGTCCGAATGTACGATCCCGCGCCGGACAGCATCGTGTCGTTACTCGCGCGGCGCGACGTACGAGTGCCTTCCGAGCAACTCAAGCTGGTGATCGATTCATATCACGACAAGCGAACCGCCTACCAGTTCGCGGTGAATCCCGCTGGCGTAAAAAGAGATTTCTACGTCTACAACGATGCGACCGAGGACCCATCGTGGGACGCCGTCTGGGATGTGGCGACCGCGATAGATTCGGTTGGCTGGGTTGCCGAGTTCCGCATCCCGTTCAGCCAGCTCCGCTTTGCGAACAAGCCCGAGCATACTTTCGGCATTCTCATCGTACGCGATATCGCGCGCACCGGGGCACGCATCAGTTGGCCGCTTTTTCATCGCACTCAGCAGGGCTACGTCTCGCAAGCCGGTGAAGTGGGAGGGATCAGGGCCGTACCTTCACCGCGCCGTCTGGAGGTTGTTCCTTATCTAGTCACCAAAAACGCCACGGAGCCTCGCGATGACGGGTTTGCGCACCCGCAGACCGTCACCGGTGGTGCGGATATCAAGTACGGCCTGTCATCGAATCTGACGCTCGACGCGACAGTGAACCCCGACTTCGGCCAGGTTGAAGCCGACCCGGCCGTTCTCAATCTCACGGCCTTCGAGACTTTCTTCGAGGAGCGGCGGCCGTTCTTCCTCGAAGGCACCGGCATCTTCGACTTCAGAGTGAATTGCGGGGACATCGACACCGACTGCACGGGACTGTTCTACTCGAGACGCATCGGCCGCAATCCACAACTCAGCGGCCTCTATGGTGACGCAACCAGTCCAACCGCGTCGACTATCCTCGGCGCCGCCAAGCTGACGGGCCGGCTCGGCAACGGGCTTTCCATAGGCGTTCTCGATGCCGTTACGCAGCGCGAGAACGGACCCGAGGACCGAACACTGGAGCCGCGCAGCAATTACTTTGTGACGCGCGCGCAGCAGGACCTGAACAATGGCAACAGTGGACTCGGAGTAATGGCCACAGCGGTCCACCGCGATCTGGATGATAATAGCAGGGATTTTCTCCGGCGCGAGGCGTACAGCTTCGGCATCGATGGACGTCATCGCTTCCTGAACAACAACTACGAGGTGGCCGCGATGGCGGCTGGCAGTCGGGTTCAGGGCTCCGAGGAAGCGATCGCTCTCCTGCAGCAATGCTCCGGTTTCGGCTGCACCCACAGTTTTCAGCGGCCGGACGATGATGTGGAGTACGATCCAACGCGGACGAGGCTCACCGGTCACGCGGAGCGCGTGTCGCTCAGCAAATTCGGTGGCGGGATGACGCGGTTTCAGAGTGTGTACCAGCGCTATTCCCCTGGCTTCGACCTCAATGACGTGGGATTTCTTTCGCGCGATGACGAGCAGTTGTTCCGAAACTGGTTCGCATTTCAGCTCACGAAGCCGGCGCTGTTCTATCGACGCGCCTTCCTGAACCTCAACCATTGGTCGAGCTGGACCGCGGGAGGGTTGCCGACAAACTTTGGCCTCAACCACAACGGACACGTGCAGCTCAACAATCAGATGTGGGTGCACTTCGGCTTCAACGCCGGCAATTTTGTGACCACGTATAGTGATCGTGAGGCGCGTGGCGGTCCTGCTGTGAGGCGATCGGCGGACGCGGACGTGTGGGGTGGCTTCGAGGGCGACCAGCGGAAGCGGATCACGCCCTATCTGTTCGCCGGGTACTTAAGAAGTGACGAAGGGAACTCGCATGGCTGGTGGGTCGAGCCCAGCCTGCAGTTCCGCGCGTCCAGCCGCTTCTCAGCGTCACTCGGCGCTTCCTACCGAAGCTCGGTAAACGACAACCAGTGGCGGGGGAACTTCGGCGAGATTGGGGTGGATACGACGCACTACACGTTTGCGCGCCTGGATCAGACGACGCTCAGCGCCACCATGCGACTCAACTTTACCGCGACGCCAGATCTTTCGCTGCAGTTCTACGGTCAGCCGTTCATCTCCACCGGGGATTATGACAACTGGCGGGAGCTGAACGATCCCCGAGCCGAAGCGTATGCCGGGCGTTACAAGCCGTTCTCGGCAGGGACTGATCCGGGCGGCTTCAACTTCAAGCAGTTCCAGTCCAACACGGTAGTCAGGTGGGAGTATCGGCCTGGATCGACGCTGTTCTTCGTCTGGTCACAGGGCCGGAACAGCTTCGTGCCCGGTGCAGCGCGTTTCGACCTCGATCGCGACTACGAGGACCTGTTCGCGCTGCATCCAGACAACACTCTTCTTGTGAAGGCGTCGTACTGGTTCAACTTCTAGATTCAAGTTACAGTAGCCGCGCAATTCCACGCAGCGGGATCCACAACCAAGCTGGCCGGTTGTTGAGCTCGTACTCCAGCTCGTAAAAGAGCTTATCCATCTCGAGCAGGCGTAGCAGTGCGCCAGTACTGCGATCCATACTGACGGCGCTTCCCGGAGCGCCCTCGCGCGTGGCCTCTCCAAAGTATCCAGTCAGGAACGCGTCCCTCGCACCGCGCTCCCACTTTGCAGCACGCGTCTCGGCTACCGCATTCACCGCTGTGCTGGTGTCTGATCCCTTTTCTCCCTTCGATCCGCTTCCTGCCGCGTGATTCACGCCTCTGGCGGTCGCCGCAGCGTAAGCAATAGACCTCACCATTCCGGCCACATCTCGCAAGGGAGTGTGCTTCGCCCGTCGATCCGCCAATGTCCGCGACGGTTCTCCCTCAAAATCTATGATCATCCACGAGCCGTTGGTTGTCCTCAGAACCTGTCCCAGATGGTAGTCACCGTGGTGACGAATCCGCTGTCCGGCGCTTGTCGCATCCCCGATCTCGCCGACGATCTCATCCACAAGCGAAAGCAACGCCTCGCGGCGGCTGGCCAGAGCCGCTGCAGCGGCGCTCCAGTTCTTGTCGACCGCCCCAACCTTCAGCTGTGCTCCCAGTAGGTTCAACCCGCGTCCAACAGCATCGCGCGTTGCGGCGATCCATCGTGCCAGATCCGCCCGGGTAACGGGCTCTGGCGCAAATGCGGGATCGCTGTCGTCCGATGCCAGCGCTTTGTGCAGCTCACGTGTCACTCGGCCCAGTTCTTCAGCCTCGCTCGCGAATGGATTCTCTGCTGAGGACGCACCCAGATACGCGCGCGCGCGATCCAGCGCATGGCTCCATGCATCCACACTGCCGGGCATGAAGCGCTGCAGCATTCCAGCGCCGCACTTCCCTTCCAAGGTTCTGAACTCAATTGCGCCAAGGAGCTCAGGAGTGTTGCGAAAGGACGTACGGGTTGTGAGAAAACGTGCGATCTCGATATCCGGGTGTTCACCAACCTCGAGCCGGCGAAAGAGCTTCAGAATGGCCGAGTCCCCGTACACTACAGAAGTATTGCTCTGCTCCGCGCTGCTCAGCCGCGATGGCGCGTTACCAACTTCCGGAACGCCGGCGGACTCTATTCGCCAGGACGCTAAGCCTGCTTCCTCACAAAACTCGGCGCCGCCTGCACGCGCGAAGGCTTGGCCGAGGTTCCTGCGGAACGATTCATCCTCCGTTGCGTCCAGCAGGCCCCCAGTATCGTCTCCGGAAACGACCGGCAACTGGTAGGAGATCTCGGGGCCGTCTCCGAGCTTCACCCTCACCTTGGCAATTGAAGCACGGTTGCCGTCAGGCCACAGGATGGGAACCACGTCAGTAATACGTGCGGTGAACGAGCCGCCCGCCTTCGCGCCGAACCAACGGCGCGCAATCAGAAACCGCGCGAGCCTATCCGAGCCTACGTTGCGAAGTGCATCCGCAGAAAGCGCGTCACCCATCACGCGGCTGGTGCGCCGCCCGGATGATCCAGTCGGAACCACAGGAAGTTGTGCGGGCCCATCATCATTAGATAAGGCAGCTTGCCAATGGTAGGAAAGGGAGACTCGCTGAAAAGCTCAACCGGTACCGAACCCTCGAACTCCGAAAGGTCCAGCTCCACGTACTGAGCGTATCGCGACAGGTTGCTCACACACAATAGTGTTTCGTTCTCGTGGCGCCTCAGAAATACCAGCACGCGCAGATTCGCCGGTTTCAGTGGCTCGAACGTCCCTCGACCGAACGCCTTATACTGCTGCCGCACCCGGATGAGCCGCCGCATCCATCTCAATAACGATGTCTGCGTTCTCTCAGCCGACTCCACATTTATGCCGTGGTATCCATATGGCGGATCCACAATTAGCGGGCTATAAAGCGCAGCCGAGTCCGCGTCGGAGAAGCCGGAGTTCTTGTCGTCGCTCCACTGCATGGGAGTGCGCACACCGTTTCGGTCGCCCAGGTAGACGTTGTCGCCCATCCCGATCTCGTCGCCGTAATAGATGATCGGAGTACCCGGCATCGACATGAGCAGCGCGTTCATGATCTCGATCTGCCGTCTACCGTTATCCATCAACGGCGCGAGACGCCGGCGGATACCGACGTTGATGCGCATCCGCTTGTCCTTGGCGTATTCGCGATACATGTAGTCACGCTCGGCGTCCGTCACCATCTCGAGCGTCAGCTCATCGTGATTTCTGAGGAAGATCGCCCACTGACACTCGCTCGGAATCGCCGGCGTCTGCGCCATGATCTCTACGATTGGCGTACGGTCCTCCTTTCTCAGCCCCATGAACATTCTGGGCATGAGCGGAAAGTGGAACGCCATGTGACACTCGTCGTTCTCCCCGAAGTAGGGCCGCACATCCGGTGGCCACTGGTTCGCTTCGGCGAGAAAGAGCCGGTCCGCGAACTCGGCGTCGAGAGCCCTGCGAAGCTTTTTCAGAACCACGTGCGTCTCCGGCAGATTCTCGCAATTCGTCCCCGGCCGCTCGATCAGATACGGAATTGCGTCGAGCCGCAGCCCGTCCACACCCATCTTGAGCCAGAATCTCATGGCATCGATCACAGCCTCGATCACCGCCGGGTTGTCGAAGTTGAGATCGGGCTGATGGCTGAAGAAGCGATGCCAGTAGAATTGCTCCGCTACAGGATCCCACGCCCAGTTCGATTTCTCCGTGTCCGTGAAGATGATTCGCGCCTCCTTGTACAGGTGCGGATCGTCGCTCCACACGTAAAACGCGCGCTCCGGAGATCCCTTGGGAGCGTTGCGCGCTCTCTGGAACCACTCATGCTGATCGGATGTGTGATTGATGACAAGCTCCGTGATCACCCGGATGCCGAGCCGGTGCGCTTCATCCAGAAAGCGCTGGAAGTCGTCCAGCGTGCCGTACGTCGAGTTGATCGCCTTGTATTCCGCGATGTCATATCCGTCGTCACGGAGCGGTGACGGATAGAACGGCAACAGCCAGAGACAATTCACTCCCAGCGACCGGACGTAGTCCAGCTTCTCGATCAGGCCGGGAAAATCGCCGTTGCCATCACCGCTGCTGTCACGAAACGCCTTGACGTGAACCTGATAGATGATGGCGTCTTTGTACCAAGACATGGAAGAAAAAAGGGTGTGGGGTGTGGGGTGTCGGGTGTGGGGTCCGGCGGGGTTACCCAACACCCCACACCCTACACCCCACACCCGTTCTTATCTCTTAACCACCTTGAACAAATGCCCGGGCTGCTCCGCGGGATCCAGGCGTACGTAGTTCCGAGAGCCGCGCCACACGTAACGCGTGCCGGTAAGCAGGTCCTCGACCACATAACTATCCTGTTCGCCCAGGCCGAGTGCGTGCAGCGGGACAGTTACCGTGGTTGCCTGCGCGTTGTGCGGGTCGAGGTTGACAGCAATCAGTAAGTCGCTGCCGGACCCGCGCCCCGCTTTCATGTAGAACAGTATGTTGGCATTGTCCGAGTGGTGAAACGTCAGATTCGTGTACAGCTGCAATGCCACGTTCTGGCGCCTGACGCGGTTCAGGTGTGTTATCTCATGTGCGATGCTGCGCCGCGCGTTCCAGTCCCGCCACTTGATCTCGTATTTCTCCGAGTGGAGATACTCTTCGCTGCCATGCTTGAGCGGATGATTCTCACACAGCTCGAAGCCGCTGTAGATGCCGTAGAGCGGCAGGAGCGTCGTTGCCAGCAGAGCGCGAGCCAGAAATCCCCGCCTGCCCCCTTGCTGCAGGTACTCGTGCAGGATGTCCGGCGTATTGGCGAAGAGATTTCCCTTGAAGTATTCCGCCATCGGCCCCTGGGTCAGCTCGGTGAGATAGGAACTGAGGTCCTGGGAGGAATTACGCCACGTGAAGTACGTGTAGGATTGGGTGAAGCCCAGCTTGGCGAGATTCTTCATCGGCTTGGGGCGCGTGAAAGCTTCAGATAGGAAAATCGCGTCCGGATGACGCTGCTTCACATGACTGATCACCCATTCCCAGAACGCCGCGGGCTTGGTGTGAGGATTGTCGACGCGGAACGTACGAACGCCGCGCTCGATCCAGAACAGGAAGATGTCGCGGCACGCCTCCCACAGAGCTTCGCGGTCATCGCACCAGAAGTTGAGCGGATAGATGTCCTGATACTTTTTGGGCGGATTCTCCGCATACTTGAGCGAGCCGTCCGGACGGACGAAGAACCAATCGGGATGATCCTTGAGCCACGGATGGTCAGGCGAACACTGGAGCGCATAATCGAGTGCGACCTCCATACCGAGCGATTGCGCTTTCTTGACGAAGCGGCCGAAGTCCTCGAGAGTGCCAAGCTTGGGCTCGACCGCAGTGTGTCCACCGGCGACACCGCCTATCGCCCAGGGACTTCCAGGGTCGTCTGAGCCTGGGGTGAGCGAGTTGTTGCGCCCCTTCCGATTGGTCACACCGATGGGATGAATCGGAGGAAGATAGACTACGTCGAATCCCATGCCGGCAATCCTGTCGAGCTCACGTTCCGCGGAGGCAAATGTGCCATGCTCGCCGCGCTTGGCACCCTGCGATCTTGGAAACATCTCGTACCACGCCGCGAATCGAGCGCGCTCCCTGTCCACGACCACGGAAAGATCGCGATCGAACACGGTGAGATCGCGTGGGCCGAGGTTCAACACCATAAGGTGATTCAGCTCGTTGGCGAATGCGGTATCCGCTCGCTGCCATTGGCCGACACTCTCATCGCGCAGTACGACTGCGATGGCCTTGAGAGACGTGCGGGCGTCGCCGAAGCGCGTCTTGCGGGCCGCTGCATCCACCAGCGCCGCGCCTTCAAGCAACTCGATGCCCACGTTCTGGCCATCCTTGAGTTTCTTCCCGAGCTCGCTCCGCCAAGTCGTGAACTCGTCGGTCCACGCTTCCACCGAGTACGTCCACGTTCCCACCTGATCGAGACGAAAGCCCCCGAACCACCGATCCTTGCTGTAGTCGTGCGTCATGGGGGCGTATCGCCAGTCGCGCTCATTCTGGGCGCGATATCGGACACGCGCCGCGATGATATCGTGTCCGTCCTTGAAGATGTCAGCGCTAACCAACAAGGCGTCGCCGACTATTCGCTTGATGGGGAAACGTCCGCCGTCGAGAATGGGAGTGACGCACTCGATCACCATCCGCCTGGTGGGCCCGGACGCTGCAGACCTGGAAGCTGCTGCCGACGCCGCTACGCTTCTCGGCGCCCCCCTCCCGTCAGTACCCCTACTTGGCTCGCTTGAGCTGGCCGCAGAGCCAGTCGCAGGCTTGGTTATCGAAGACTTATCTGACCTTGCTCGCTTCACAATGAGGGAGTCGCGATCTCCTGGAAGGAATGCCGCTCTGGGAGGCTGCCGGAAACCGCACTATCTTGTCTCTCGACGGCTTTTTGAGCAAGCCGTGAAAGGATCGGGTGTCGGGTGTCGGGTGTGGGGTGTGGGGTAGCAGTGCCCGATTCCCGATTCCCGATTCCCGTGTATTCTCGATGTTCTCGAATCTTACAGAGCAGCTCTCCGCTCAACCGTGGCTCGCGCTGCCGCTCGTTTATGTGGCGGGCGTGCTGACGAGCCTGGCGCCGTGCATATATCCGATGATCCCCATAACGGCAGCGATCATTGGCGGAGAATCTGCCGGCGGTCGCGTGACCTCGCGCTCGCGCGTTGCGGCGCTCACGCTCACTTACGTGCTCGGCCTTGCCCTCGCCTACGCTGCACTGGGACTTTTCGCCGGCCTCACGGGTACCATGTTTGGGGCGGTGAGCACCAACCCATGGCTCTACTTTGCCATGGCGAATCTGCTTGTTCTGTTCGCCTTAATGATGCTGGACGTTTTGCCGGTGCCGGTGCCCCGCTCCCTCATGCAACGAGCTGCTTCGATGGAGAGCGGCGGCAGATTTGCGGGTGCTTTTGCGATGGGGGCCGCGTCGGGCCTGGTCGCCGCACCGTGCGGCGCTCCGGTTTTCGCGGTCGTGTTGACCTGGGTGGCGGCTACGGGCAGTGCAGTGCTCGGCTTTCTCTACCTGTTCGTGTTCTCGCTCGGGATGAGCACGTTGCTGGTGCTGGTCGGACTGTTTGCTGGAACGGTATCGGCACTACCTCGAGCCGGAGCATGGATGGTGTGGGTGAAGCGCGGGTTCGCCGTGCTGATGTTGGGAGTCGCGGAGTACTACCTGATCAAGATGGGGCAATTGTGGATATGACGTCCGGAGTCGGGAGGCCAGACCCTTGCCACGGATTACGCGGATTACACTGATAACCCGCTCGCTGATGGAATGAACAGCGCTTCAGGAAGTATCCGTGTTATCCGTGAAATCCGTGGCGCCTTTTTTCATTGATGCCAATCCCACGAGGTCCGATGACTAGTGTTGTTGGATGGACAAGCAGGAACCTATCGCTGACGCTGGTCGTACTGGGGCTGTCTCTGGCTGGCAGCCAGACCGCCTCAGCCCAGGACCTCGGCATTCTCGTCGGAAGCCAGGCACCGGCTGCCGTCGTCGAGACGCTGGAGGGAAAGGCGGTCGATCTCGCGAGCTACATCGGGAAAACGCCGGTCTTCATTGAGTTCTGGGCCACTTGGTGCCCGAACTGCAAGGAGCTCGAGCCGGCGCTGCGCGCGGTTCACAAGAAATACGGGGGCAAAGTCAGGTTCCTCGGCGTCGCGGTTTCGGTCAACCAAGCACCAGCACGAGTCAAGCTCTACGCCGCCAAGCACAAGCTGCCTGGCATCATGCTCTTCGACAAACGCGGCAATGCCGCGGACGCCTACGAAGTTCCCGCGACATCCTACATAGTCGTGGTCAACAAGGCGGGCAAAGTGGTCTACACGGGCTTGGGCGGAGATCAGGACCTCGAGGCCGCAATCAGGAAAGCGCTCTAGCGCGCGATCAGAAGGGCGCCTTGAAGGGTGCCAGGACGCGCTCGCTCATGGCGCGTAATGTGCCCAACCGGATCTGATGAACGCGCCAGAGGACAGCGGCCGCGTGGCGCACTCGCCGACTTCCATCCGCGGGCAACTCCGACAAGAGCCATACGGATCCAAGGCGAAGAAGCGCTGTCGCGATGAATAGCGAGAAGTAAGCGGTCTGGTCTCCGAATCGCGCCAGCGAATGAAGGGCGACGCCTCCTATAATGGGAGCAACGCTCGCCGTCACCCCGGCCGTTGCCTGAAACAGTGCCAGCATTCGCATGCGTTCGCCTGCTCGTCGCAGAGGGGCGTTGAGCATGAGCAGCGGCACACCTATCAGCCAACCGGCGTTCGCGATTCCTCCAACCACGTGCGCGGCCACGAAAGGCCACGGATGTTCGGGAGTCGCGAATGCGTACCATACCGGGTTGAGCGAGGTAACGAATGCAGCCGCCACCAGAATCGGCCTCGCGCCGAACTTGTCCCCCATCCGCCCCCATGTGCGCGCACCGATCACGCCGGCGCCGATGCTCATGCCGGCCAGAATGGTGACCAGCCCCACCGAGAACTGAAGCTGCTGGAGCGCGTACGCGTCCACGTGGCGGGCAGTGAGCCCAGTGGAGAATCCCCAGGCCGCGGCAAAGACGAGGGTCGCTCGAAACGGCCGGTCCAGGAGGCGACGCTCCGATCCATGATACGCGGGCCGCTCGCGCAGCGACGGTCCCGGTCCCCCTCTCCCACCCGATCCCTCTTTCTCTCTCCTGGCCTCCGGCGCTCTCTCGGAGTCACTGTCCACCACTGGTTGCCCCCCGAAGCGCCGCATGGCACGCATCGCTAGCACTGCCGGCACGATTCCAAGGAGTAGCGCGCTGCTTCGAGCGGTGGCAGGCCCTATTCCGCGACCTTCTGCGACGTCAACCAGGATGCCGGCCAAGACCGCCGTTCCTACCGCAAACATGCACGACCAATGCACGCGAGCTCCGAAAAAGCGACCGCGACTCGACGGACTGACTCGCTCCGCGCTGAGCGCCGTAAGACCAATGTCGTAGAGCGCGCCACCTATGGTTCCGACGGCAAACCCCGCCAGAATCAGCGCCAGGGTGTGGGGCGCCCGAAACGCTCCGGCAAGTGCTCCTCCTAGAAACCCGACTCGCTCAACCCAGGCTGCGATCCGCGTCAGCCTCACTGCCCCGAAGGTATGGAGGAGCCGGTGAGCTATGAGCTGGGCGCCTTTGGCGAGAAGAGGGATGGCGCCAACCACGCCGATGAGGAGGTGACTCTCCGAGAATGACAGGACCAGAGCTGTCAGCAGCGCGCCGCTTGACAGGACGCGAAAGGCCGACGTCATGGCGGACTCCATCGACGACAGGGACAGCGGCCAAGGCGCGAACGAAAGAACGGTGCGGGAACCAAAAGACCAGAGACGAAACCGAGCGTCACTCATGGCGGTCCAAATTCGTCCTCGGACCCGCTGTCTCTCTCTAGTGCCTCGGTCCCCTTCTTTCCGCATCCCACTCCCTTAGCATGTCGCTTCAACAGGGCAGCGCCGCGCCCAGAACGGCCAGTCCTGCTAGACAGTTAGCTCCCCATTAAGGTCACTAATGTCTCAAATGACGTGACACTATCTGTATACTGACGCGCTAGTGAGGCTAGCGAGAAAGACCTCTCACAACCTGCTGGCTTCCAATGCAAGCCCATCGAGCAGCGCATGTACTGGTCCCGTTTCGTGCGCGGGTTCATTATGGTCACTCGCAGAACGCGACGGCCTGCGAGAACCGTCGTCGTTATCCAGCCCGCTCCGCCAAGGTTGTATCGCTCTCTGAGAAGCAAATTGAGGGCGTCTAGCTCCGCTTCTGTCTCCTGGCCCGAACCCACATATCGGAAGCAGAGTATGTTGCGCTCCGGCTCATGAATCGCCTCGAATCGGCCTTCTCGCCGATCGCATGATAGAGCTCGGCCGTTGTGGAACAGAGGTGGTCGTAGAGCTGTCCCATGCCCAGTCCTCCATAACGCTGGAGGGCCACCCATAGCTTGAGGCCGTCGGCTCGGCGCGAACACATGAAGCCTCGTCTGCCCTGATCCCAGATCCGGGCCTCGCCGGCCCTGTCCTCCGGGCCGGCGGTATGGACGCAATGATCTTCTTGCCGTCATGCTCCAGCTGGCCGATCCTGGCAGTCAGGGCGTTCACGTCCATCTTGTAGTCGATCGAGGGAATCGGAATACCGCGCCGGCGGCCGAGTCCCAGCTCGGCCACTGCGCGTCCCACAGCGTAGTGTGCGTGTTCACCGTAAAGCACCACCGTCTGCTCCTGACTGTCGACGCCATTCTCCCAGGAGCCAGGCAAAGCCGCCGCTCGAGCCGCAAGCAACGCGGTAAGCGTCGCCTCGGTTCCTCCCGACGTAAACGTGCCGCCGCTTCCGGCGCCGAATCCGGCCAGACCGCACATCCACGCAATGATCTGAGCTTCCACGGCCGTGGCTGACGGCGACATCTCGAAAACGGCTATTGGACTGATTCATGGCGGCGATGACCGATTCCATCCAGATTGCGGCTGGAAGAGGAGCCGAAACCTGGTGGCCCATGTACATGGGATGCATGAGACGGTTCATGTCGCTCAGGATGTCGCGCTCCACTCGATGGGCCACGTCGGCGAGCGGCAGACCGGCTTCCGGAAGCGGCTCCTGGAAACGCTCGGCTAGCTCGCGTGGCGTCCGCGGAGTGGAGACCAGTCCGCTTGCGGACCGAGTCCCCGCCAGGTATCCGATGGCGATATTGGCGAAGAGGCTCGCAGCACCGGCTTCCATGTCCTGCTCTATCTTATCGAAGACTGTTTCTGCACATAGTTGGATGATTTTTTCCCGTAGGGGAGCTGAAAGGAGAGGTAACGAAGGTACTTACTGCTGGGTCATGGAATCGGAATCTCGTCGGATGTGCAAGCTCGCGACTGCCGATTCCCGATGCCCGACTCCCGACTCCCGACTCCCGATTCCCGATTCCCGATTCCCGATTCCCGATTCCCGGCAGTGTTGACTGAGATTTCCGCCACGATTAATCGCCTTGCCGCGCGGCTCTGGGACCGCGACGGGAAGGACAGCGTCGAGCTACTGGTTGGCCCGATCCGTGGCGAGCTCTATGGGCCGGAGCAACTGGCCGATCATGCTCGCCGCCTCGCCGCCCGGCAGGAAGTTAAGGCTGTTTCGCGGGCGCGGCTGCGGATGCCCCTTCTCGACCGCCTGGAGGAAACTCGCGGCATACTCGTCGACGCCCGCGAGCGTTTGAGCGAGGCTGTGGCGGCTGAGGACGATGTGGGGCCGGCAGGCGAATGGCTTCTCGACAATTTCTACGTGATACAGGAGCATCTCCTCGAGGTGCGCGAGAGCATGCCACGCGAGTATTACCGCGAGCTCCCCGAGCTGTCGGGCGGTCCACTGGCGGGCTACCCGCGTGTCTATGAGCTGGCGATCGAGCTGATCGCTCACACCGAAGGGCGAATCGACGTCGATAACGTCGATCTGTTCGTGAGCGCGTTTCAGTCCGAGGTCGCGTTATCCCTTGGCGAGTTGTGGGCACTGCCCGCGATGCTGCGGCTCGGGTTGATCGAGAGCGTGCGGCGCATGACGCTGCGGACCGTCGAGCGTCTGGACGAGGTTCAGACGGCGTATCGATACGCGAGCGAGATTCTCTCCGCCGCGGGCGAGAACCGGGAAGCTCTCTCCAGGACGCTTGCGCATTTTGTCACACAGCCTCCGCCGCTCACGGCGATATTCGTGTCCCATTTCCTCCAGCGCATTCGCCGATCGCAGGAGACCTTCACACCGCTCGTGTGGCTGGAGCAGTGGATAGCCGAAGATGCGCTGAGCGGCGACGAAGCAACGATGCGAGCGACGCAACGGTTGGCCCTCACGCAGCTCATGATGGCCAACAGCATCACCAGTCTGCGTGCCGTAGCGCGAACGGACTGGAAGATGTTCGTCGAGCGTCAGAGCGTGGTGGAATCCGTGCTGCGCGAAGGCGATCCCGCCGGTGTCTACGAGCAGATGACGTTCGAGACGCGGGATCGCTATCGTCACGTGGTCGAATCGGTGGCCAGGCGAACGGGCGAAACCGAAAAGGCTGTGGCCGACGCGGCTGTATCGCTTGCGACGGCGGCTGCGCGCTCCGTCGCGCAACCCGGCCGTTCGGCACACCTCGGGTACTACCTGGTAGACGCGGGACGTGAGCAGCTCGAGCGGCTCACCGGATATCGGCCAGGTATTCTGGAATCCGTAAGTCGCGGGATTCTACGCCATGCACATGTCTCGTTCTTCGGAGCACTGATCGTCGCAACGGTCGCGGCACTGGCGTTTATACTCTGGCTGGCGGGAGCCGACGTCCGCTTCGCGTGGGTGGCGGTCATTCTTACTCTGATCCCAGCCAGCGAAATAGGTGTCAGCCTCGTGAACCAGCTGGTGACCGTCTGGATATCGCCACGCATGCTGCCGAGGCGGGACTTCGGCGGAGAGAAGGGCGTGCCGTCTGATTTTCGCACCGCCGTCGTCGTACCAACGCTGTTCGCCAACATTGACGATGTGAACGATGCTCTCGAGCATCTGGAAGTGCAGTTTCTCGCGAACCGCACCACGCACCTTCACTTCGCGATCCTGAGTGATTTCGCTGATTCTCCGGCCGAAAGGCGCGAAGGAGACGATGAGGTGCTGGCCGCCGCGGAGAGTGGAATCAATGCGCTCAACAGTAAATACGCGGGAGGAGCACAGGACCTGTTCTACCTCTTCCACCGCCCCCGGCGCTGGAACGACCGCCAGGGCAAGTGGATGGGCTGGGAGCGCAAGCGCGGCAAGCTTGCGGAATTCAATCACTTTCTACGTGGAAACGCGGCCGGCGCATTCTCGACGATAGTCGGTGACGTCGAAACAATAAGACGGGCGCGCTACGTGATCACGCTCGATTCCGACACGATTCTGCCGCCCGACGCCGCCGCAAAGCTCATAGGAACGCTCGCACATCCACTCAACCACGCCGTGTACGACAGCGCCCTGGGTCGTGTCGTCGCCGGATATGGCATTCTGCAACCCAGGGTCGGAGTGATACTGCCGAGCGCGCACCGCTCGCGATTCGCCGCGATCCATTCCGGCCATCCCGGCGTGGATCCCTACACCACGGCTGTCTCCGATGTTTATCAGGATCTCTGCGGCGAGGGCAGCTTCACCGGCAAGGGCATCTACGAAGTCGATGCGTTCGAGCAGGCGACGCATGGCCGCTTCCCGGAGAACACGCTTCTTTCGCACGATCTGATAGAAGGAAACTACGCGCGCGCCGGCCTGGTCACGGATGTGGAAGTGTACGACGAGTACCCGCGACATTATCTGACCTACACCAGGCGTAAGCACCGGTGGATACGAGGTGACTGGCAGCTACTCAGATGGCTCACGTCCCGGGTACCCGGACCAGACGGCCTGGAACCCAATCGCCTCTCGCCCCTGTCTCGCTGGAAGATTCTCGACAATCTCCGCCGCGGATTGATCGAGATCTCGTATGTCGCGCTTTTCATCGCGGGTTGGACCGTCCTGCCCGGCTCGCCCCTTCGCTGGACGCTCGTGACGCTCGCGGCCATGGGAGCGCCGTGGATCATCTCGCTCTTCGTTGCGGTGCTCAGGGTACCCCGTGACAAGTCATGGCGCGCCTACTACTCCGCCGTGGGGCGCGACACGGTGACAAGTCTCAAGCAGTTCCTTGTGGCCCTGGCGTTCCTCCCGCACCAGGCATGGACTGCCGCGGACGCCATCATCCGGACGTTGTGGCGCCTCGCCGTATCCCAGCGAAGCCTGCTGGAGTGGCAAACAGCGATGCAAGTCGAGCGTTCGACGTCGCAAACTTCCAGGTCCGCATGGCGCGCCATGCTGCCCGGCGTCGCCCTATCTGTCACCGCCTTGCTGGTGGTATTCGTGTCCGGATTCACGCTCTCGGCTCTGCCGCTTATCCTGCTCTGGATCATGTCACCGGAGGTCGCTCACGCACTCAGTGAGCCGGCCGCACGCCGCGAAAGGCGCATGCCTGCTACGCTTCGCGCCTCGGCAATGCGTTACGCTCTGCTGCACTGGCGCTTCTTCGACCGCTTCATTGGAGAGAAGACCAACTGGCTGGTTCCGGACAACTTCCAGGAAGAACCCTCTCCCGTCACGGCGATGCGCACGTCGCCAACAAACATCGGTCTGCAGCTGCTGTGCACGGTGAGCGCGTACGATCTGGGGTTCATCTCGGTGGCCAGGATGATCGATCGTCTGGAGCTCGCCATGCGCGGCATGGAACGCATGCGGCGCTTTCGAGGCCACTTCTACAACTGGTACGACCTGCGCGACCTGACCGTTCTGGAACCCGGGTACATCTCCACGGTGGACAGCGGGAACCTGGCCGGCCATCTGATCGCCTTCCGACAGGCGTGCCTGGCAATACTGGGTGGTCCAGCGTTCGATGACCGCTCGAATCGAGCTCTTCAGAGTGCGCTTTCGCTGGCGCACGAGCGTCTCCTGGAGAGAGAGGATTCGCCTCTTTCAGACGATGCAAACAGGCGGGCCGCACTGGAATTGGCCGCTGAGCGAGTGTGTGTGGCGCGCGATCATCTGCGCAATGGTGAGCCGGGCCCCGCGCTCGAGCTTGTCTCGGCTGAGCTCGCCGCGGCGCTCGATGTCTTACAGTCCCACGGAATTCAGACTCAGGATGCTGCCGCGGACTGGGTGGCGTGGTGCGCGGATCTCACAGAGCAGCATCGATCGATGCTTGGCGAGTACAAGGCGATGGGGAATGGTGGGAATGAAGCCGCGCTAGCCTCGCGACACATCAAGCTGCCATCGATACTGGATCTCGCTGCGCACTCGACAACCGCGTCGGAATGGGCGGCTCGCCTCGACGCACTGGCGCAGCGTGCCTACGATTTCGCCCTGGAGATGGACTTCCGCTTCCTGTTCAGCGAGAGGCGCAAGCTATTCGCCATAGGATATCAGGCGAAGTCGCATACACTGGATGGGTCGTCCTACGATCTCCTGGCTTCCGAGGCCCGGCTGGCGAGCTTCGTCGCGATTGCCAAGAAGGACGTACAGGTGGAGCACTGGTTCCGCCTCGGAAGGGCCCTCACGCACGCTACCGGCGGTACCACGCTGGTCTCCTGGAGCGGAAGCCTGTTTGAGTACCTGATGCCGCTGCTGGTCATGCGGTCGTTCCCACATACCCTGCTGGATCAGACGTACGAGAGCGCAGTGCAACGTCATATGTCGTACGCGGCGGAGCACGATGTGCCGTGGGGCATGAGCGAGAGTGCCTACAATTTTCGCGACCGCCACGGCACCTATCAGTATCGCGCTTTCGGAGTGCCGGATTTGGCTCTCAAGCGTGGGCTGGCCCAGCAGCTCGTGGTGGCGCCCTACGCCTCTGCGATGGCCGTGATGGTGGCGCCGCACGAATCGCTGGCCAACCTCGACGCGATGACACGGCTCGGCGCCCTGGGCCCATACGGATTCCGCGATGCCATCGACTACACGCGCCCTGAGCCAGGGGATCGTTTCGCTGTGGTGAGCACTTACATGGCGCATCATATTGGGATGGCTCTGGTGGCGCTGACGAACGCGCTAACGGGACACCGGTGGCAGAACCGGTTTCACTCCGACCCGATCGTGCGCTCCACGGAGCTTCTGCTTCACGAGCGAATCCCCCGCAGTCTGGTCTTGCAGGAGCCTCAGCTGGATGGTTCCGGTGATGTATTGCCGGAGGTCGAACGCGAGCAGCCCGCTGTGCGCGAGATAGACACCCCGCACACCGCGCAACCCAAGGTCGCCCTACTTGGTCACGTGCCGTACACCATCATGATCACCGGTGGCGGCAGCGGCTACAGCCGCTACGAAAATCTCGCCGTCACCCGATGGCGCGCAGATGGTACATGCGACGACACCGGCCAGTACTGCTATGTGCGGGACCTCGGGACTGGCCGCGTGTGGTCGGCCGCCCACCAGCCTACCGGTGTCCCGGCCGATGAATATAGTGCTCTGCTGGCCACGGATCGGGTCACGTTCCGCCGCCACGATGGCGACATCGAAACTTCCTATGAGGTCGCGGTCGTCCCCGAAGATGCCGCCGAGGTGCGACGGTTGACGATCATCAACAACGCCGACGAGACACGCGAGATCGAGGTTAGCAGCTATGGGGAGATCGTGCTGGCCAACCCTACGGCGGATCGCTCGCACCCGGCGTTCTCCAACCTCTTTGTCGAGACCGAATGGCATGAGTGGTGCTCGGCGATCACAGCGGCTCGACGTCCCCGCTCTGCTGAGGAGCAGCGGATCTGGTGTGCTCACGTGGCCGACACAGGTCGCTCGCGCATTGCCAATCCAACATGCGAGACGGATCGGGCGCGATTCATCGGTCGCGGCCGCACCAAGCGCAATCCTGTTGCGCTCGAGCGGGACGGTCCGTTGTCCGGAACGACAGGGGCAGTGCTCGACCCTGTCTTCGCGATACGCACCGCACTGCGCCTGGCACCAGGCCGGTCCGCTTCGGTGGCGTTCACCACTCTGGTTGCGACTTCTCGCGAGCGACTCTTCGAGATGACCGATCGCTATCACGATCCGCATGCCGCGGAGCGGGCGCTCGAATTGGCGTGGGCGCGCACCCAGGTGGAGTTACGACAGCTCAACGTCTCGCCGGCGGAAGCCGCCGTATTTCAGGACATCGCCGGCCACCTCTTCTTCGCCGAGCCCGGCGTTCGCGCGCCCGCATCGGAACTGCTGAACGACAGAACGTCACAGGCACTTCTATGGGCGCAGAGCATCTCGGGCGACTGGCCTATCCTGATCGCTGAAATCGCGTCGGCCCCGGGTCTGTCGACCGTTCGCCAGCTCCTGGGCGCGCACCAGTACTGGAGGCGGCGCGGCATGATGGTGGACATGGTTCTGCTCAACACCAGCCCGGGCTCGTATCTGCAGGAGTTGAGCGACGAGATCGCCAGAACGGTGCTGTCCTCTTCTGAATCGGGTCTCATGGACAAGCCGGGCGGAATATTCGTGAGGCGGGCGGATGTGATGCCGCCGGCGGAGCTGCTCATGCTACGGGCCACCGCGCGCGTGCAGGTCCTGTGCGACGGCTGCAGCCTCGGCGAGTGGCTGTCGGGTTCCCGGCTGAAGAGCCTCAGCGAAATCAAGCGACGTAAAGACGTGCTCGCCGGCGATGGCGCGGTGCGGGTAACGATGGCCGGCTCGCGCTCACTCACGGAGCGCGCGATCGACTCGCCGGGCGAAATTGGCCGTATGGACGCTTCCGGCGACTACGTCATCGAGTGCACTGGCGACCAACTGCCGCCGGCGCCGTGGAGCAACGTCGTAGCCAATTCCCGAGCCGGCTTCCTCGTGACCGAGCGCGGCGGGGGCTGCACCTGGACAGATAGCTCGTACTTTTTCCGGCTCACGCCCTGGCACAACGATCCCGTGAGCGATCCACCGGGCGACGTCCTTTACATACGAGACGAGAGAAGCGGCAACGTATGGAGTGCAACACCGTCTCCCGTCCGCAATAGCGCGCACTACACCGTGCGGCATTCGGCGGGCATGACAACCTTCCAGCATAGTCAATGGGACATAGAGTGCACGCTGTCCATGGGCATGCCGGAAACTGATCCGGTCAAAATCTCCATTCTGCGCCTGACGAATCGTTCCGGTGTGGCTCGGCGACTCAGCATGACCGCCTACGCCGAGTGGACATTGGGTGCGCTGCGCGAGCACACCCAGCATCAGGTGCAAACGCAGTTCAGCGCTGATCTGAATGCTATTCTGGCGCGTAATTTCTTCGAGCCGCGATTCGCCGGCCACGTGGCTTTCCTGGCAGTGAGCGCTCCGATCACGGGATATACCGCGGACCGGCGTGAGTTTCTCGGCCGCAATGGCGGCCTTCACGCCCCGTCTGCCATGAGACGGGACAAGTTGTCAGCAGCGACCGGAGCAGGCCTGGATCCCTGCGCGGCGTTGCGTTGCGTGATTGATCTCGCCCCGGGCGAGACCAAGGAAGTCGCCGTGCTGTTGGGTGCCGTGGACGGCGAGCACGCCGCGAGAGATGTCATCTGGCGCTATCGCGATCCGCAGCTCGCAATCGCAGCCATCACGCAATCCTGCGACAAGTGGCGCCGGAGACTTTCCACCATCTCGGTATCAACTCCCGAGCCGTCGTTCGATTCGATGATCAATCGGTGGCTGCTTTACCAGGCGCTGGCGTGCCGCATATGGGGGAGAACTGCGCTCTATCAGAGCAGCGGAGCTTACGGCTTTCGCGATCAGCTGCAGGATGTGATGGGGGTCATTTACTGCGAGCCCGGTATCGCGCGCGCTCAAATTATCCGCGCCGCATCGCGCCAATTCCTGGAAGGTGACGTGCAGCATTGGTGGCATCCTCACAGCGGGCACGGTATACGCACGCGGTTCGCGGACGATCTGGTGTGGCTGCCTTTCGTTGTGGATCACTACGTGCGTGTGACCGGAGACGAGTTGGTCCTGGATGAGGAAGTCTCATTCCTCTCAATGCGACAGCTCGAGCCGGGCGAACAGGAAGTCTATGACCTTCCAGTCGTCAGCAGCGAAAGTGGAAGCGTGTACGAGCATTGCCTGCGCGCACTTCGACGAGCCTGCACGAAGGGTGTCCACGGCCTGCCTCTGTTCGGATGCGGCGACTGGAACGACGGCATGAATCGCGTTGGCGTCGAAGGGCGAGGCGAGAGCGTGTGGATGGCATGGTTTCTCATCGCGACCCTGCGCGCCTTTGCGGAGCATTGTGATGCGCGTGGCGATTCGACGACTGCCGCCGAGCTACGAAAGCAGGCCGACGATTATGCGGCGGCTGCGGACGAACATGCATGGGACGGAGCATGGTATCGCCGGGCTTACTTCGACGACGGAACCCCATTGGGCTCCGCCGAAAGCGATGAGTGCCGCATAGATTCGATCGCGCAGAGCTGGAGCGTAATCTCGGGCGCGGGCCGGCCGGAGCGCCGGATCGAGGCAATGCGATCACTCGAGACGCATCTGGTCGACCAGGAAGCGCGTGTCATCTCGCTGCTCACGCCTCCTTTCGACAGGACCGCTCACGACCCTGGATACATCAAGGGTTATCTGCCGGGCGTCCGCGAG
The DNA here is from genome assembly GCA_046261975.1 of Gemmatimonadaceae bacterium. GTDB lineage: Bacteria > Gemmatimonadota > Gemmatimonadetes > Gemmatimonadales > Gemmatimonadaceae > JBHENQ01. The sequence continues at coordinate 47,264 of JBHENQ010000189.1, forward strand.
AACGGGGCGCAGTACACGCACGCGGCGCTGTGGGCGGTTCTCGCCACCGCAATGCTGGGAGATGGCGATAGAGCATTCGAGTTGTTCCAGATGATAAACCCGCTCACGCACGCCGACACTCCGGAAAAAGTCGCGACGTACAAGGTCGAGCCATACGTGGTGGCGGCAGACGTCTATACCGCCTCAGGCCACACCGGACGCGGTGGCTGGACGTGGTATACCGGCTCAGCCGCGTGGATGTATCGCGTGGGTGTGGAGGCATTACTGGGCTTCACCAAGCGCGCCAATTCGCTGATGATGGATCCGCGCATTCCCCGGCACTGGCCGTCGTATAAGATCGAGTACCGTCACGGCGAGAGCACCTACGCCGTGGAGGTTCAGAATCCCGATCGCATTAGCCGCGGAAGCATCGAGATCATTGTAGACGGCGCGCGCATTGACGGAACCAGCATCGCTCTCGTTGACGACGGGGCGTCGCATCAGGTGACCGTGGTGATGAGGACAGCCATCGAACACTGATCATGAGTACAAAGAACACCGATCATTAGTGATGTTTTTCGTCCATTCCTCTTCACGCTGGAGACCTCATGTTATTGGAGCTAAGCATTATTCCCGTTGGCGGGGACGTGCACCTGAGTGAAGAAATCGCCGACGTGCTGAGTGTGATCGATGAATCCGGGCTTCCTTACCAGCTCACCGCCAGCGGTACGCTCATTGAAGGCGGGTGGGATGAGGTGATGAATCTGGTGAAGAGGTGTCACGAGCGAGCGAGAACACGTTCGCCCCACGTCTTCACGACGATCAGGATCGAAGATGACGAAGGGGCGCGCGACAAGCTGATCCGGAACGTTCGATCCGTGGAAGAGAAGCTGGGCCGCAAGCTTGGACGGACCGCTGCTTCATCTTAGGCCGAGAGGGCTCTGTCTTTTCAGACCACCGCCTGAGTCCGTTGAGCAGTGACGCGTTAGTGTCGGGATACTGCCGGCCATATAGAATGGGAGGCTCCGTGTAGTTTGGCCTTAAGTGTGCGGTCGGCTCTCCAAACCCTTAAGCGTGTCATCGGCAGTGCCAAGGCGTATCTCCAGCAGCTTCCGACCGGGCTGTGGATTGATCGTGCTCACGAACTGCAGGTGATCGATGAGGAAGGGCTCTTCTATTCTGAAGCCTAGCAGCCGGCGTTTCTGCTCCGGTGTGAGAGTGGGATAGAAGCTGAGTGTGCAGTGCGGCGCGTACCGAAAGCGAGCCCGCGCAAACCGGAGTCCGCTCGCCGCGATGCGTTCGTGAAGCGTTCGAAGCGGGCCATGCGGGTCGAGTGGCAGGACGACGATGTTGGTCTGCATGAACTGGATTGGGCGGCCGAACAGGACGAGGATCGGCTCGGTCTTGGCAGCAACGGGATCCAGGACCTCCTTTATCAATTTTGCGGACGTGTCGAGAGGCATCGGACCCACGCCCGACGATCCGACGAGCGTTATGTGCGGAGCCATCTCGCCAGCCATCCGCGGATCAAACTCACGCTGAATCGTGGCGACCTGGTCGCGGACGCTCCCCGTCAGTTCCGAGATGACGAAGATCCCGTTGTTCACTAGGACGAGTTTCCCGATTCCCGATTCCCGAGCCCTACTGCGGCACCAGAATCAATCTCGCGGTGCGGGAGCCAAACTCGTCATGGCCGATCGAGACCCCCAACAGCCACCGGTCAATCCTGTTTCGGGGACGCGAGTGATGATACTTCACGACCTTGAGTCCGCTGAACACCCCGATCGCACCACCCATTATGACATCGCTTGCCCAGTGCTTGTTGTTGTACATGCGCGAAACTCCCACCAACGCCGCACCACCATACAATACCGGGCCGAGGAGCCACTGCGCCTCCGGCCAGAAACGGCTAGACTCATCTGTAACCGCCGATGCTGCCGCGAAGGCGATAAGAGTGTGGCCTGAAGGGAAGGATCGATACTCCTCTTTTCCCAGTCCGCGCATGAACTTGAAATTGTAGGGATCTTCGCGATTGACGTACGGACGCGCGCGGCCGGCTGAAAACTTGATAACGCTCGTCACGGCCAGGCCTATCACGATTGCCTCCGTACCGTGGAGGCCCACGTCAGCCATTTCGTCGTTGCCGGATAGTTTGCCCGCGCCATAAAGCCCGCCGCCAATGATGAAGGCGCCAGGCAACGCAATGCGTTCCACAGCGAAGAACATCCGCCGCAGAAAGCGTCGCGCCTGCGGATCACCCTGCAGGTAGTCGGCGAACTCCTTGTCGAACGGCGCGATCGCGAGCGTGGCAACGCCCACACCGCCCATGAAGAGAGCGTCGCGCGCCTCGAACAGAGGCTCCACGTCGCCAGCGGGCGTTCCTCCGCTTCCTCCTCCCGCTGTCTGGCCCCGGAGTGGCTGCACGGCCGACGACAGGGTGCACAACGCAGCCAGTAGTGCCGTCTTCATTGAGACATCCTAAGATCCGGAGCCGGGAGTCGGGAGTCGGGAGTCGGGAGTCGAAATTCGACAATCATCCTAGCCATCGCTTCCGTGACGAGTGTCATGCTCGCGCAGTCATTGAACGGTCACGGAAACTCCGTGCTTCGGGCGACGCGAGGTTCCGTGCGGTAACTGTCGGAAAATCCAACCAGAGCTCTTCAAACTTGCCGCTGACAGACGATCTCCTGAGGCGCGAACGAGCACGCGCCGAGCACCTGATGAACCGTGTTCGCGCTTGCGTATTGCTGCTTCTCGCGCTTGCGGCAATCGCCTACGCACCCAGTCTCACACCCGCCCTGATTCTCGCGAACCTTGGCATTCTTCTGCCAATGCTTGGCTGGACCATCGCCCAGCACGTTCTATTCCACCGAACTGGCCGCGTTCCAGCCTGGCTCACTTCCACCAATGCGGTCGTTGATATCACAGCTGTCAGCCTACTTCTCTTAAGCTACGGCCTGATCGGTAGACCAGAGCTTGCAGTCAAGTCGCCCATATTTCTAGCCTACTTTGCCATCCTGGCCGCCCGACCGCTTACGAGCAGCACGCGCCGGTCGGCTGTCGCCACGATCATCGCGGTTGGCGAGTACTCGATTCTGGTCGCTTATCTCCTCATCTCCGGCCGTTTGCCACTGGTAGCTAATCCGTTGGACACCGTTTTCGCGCCGGGCACTTCCATCCTGGACGAGGGCGCCAAGATCCTGCTGCTGCTCGTCGCGGGAGTAGTCGCGACGTACGCCACATGGTCACACGAACGAACGCTGAGACGAGCAGTGGAGGTAGAGACGGCACGCATGATCGAGGAGCGGACGCTTGCCATTCAGCTTCAGGAGGCCGACAAGATGGCCGCCCTCGGCACACTGGCAGCATCCATCGCTCACGAGGTAAACAATCCGTTAGCCGCCATCTCCGCCACCGCCGAGCTGCTGCAGCACTCGCCCCTCACAGAGTCTCAGCGACGGGATGCACAAGCAATAGTGCGCGAAGCGAGACGCGCCGCGAGCATAGTACGCGACACTCTGCGAATGTCTCGGGCGGACACGAGCGCCAGCATGTTCTCCGTTTCCGACATCATCGATGGCGCCCTCGGCTCGCTCACAAACTTATTCGCCGGCCAGCGGGTTGCGGTCACCAAGTCGCTGGCTGATGACCTCCCCCTCGTAACGGGATTCGCTGGCCGCCTCGAGCAGGTGGTGATAAATCTCGCCATCAACGCGGTGCAGGCCATGGAGGGTCGCGACGGGTTCCGTCAGCTGACCTTGACATCCGGATTCGATGGCACTCACACGTGGATCGAGGTCAGGGATTCCGGCCCCGGGTTGCCGGACGGTGCAGAGGAAAAGATCTTCACTCGATTCTTTACCACCAAGCCGGTCGGTAAGGGAACCGGCCTTGGCCTGTGGATCGTGCGTCAAACGGTGGTCGAACACGGAGGAACCATCGAGGCGTCGAATAGCCCCGAGGGTGGAGCGAGATTCATCATTCGCCTTCCCGTAGAAGGCGTCACGGAACTTCTGAGAGCATAGACCCTGGTCACAGCTGACAGGTCACAGGTCACAGGTCACAGGTCACAGAAAGCCCAGGGGTGTTGATAGCTCTCCCCGGGTTGACTGTGACCTGTCGTCTGTCACCTGTCACCTGTCACCTGGGACCTGTCATCTATCACCTGTCACCTGGCACCTACCCCTCTTATTTTCTCGCATGTCATCGACGTCCCGATCCCCGCTCGACGTGGATCACGACACCATGCGGCGGCTGGGGTACCTCGTCACCGATACAGTCGCTCACCATCTGGCGACTCTGCGTGATCAACCCGCGTACGCCACTCTCGGACGCAATGCGGCGGAGAAGCTCGTTCCGGCGCGCCCGGCTGAAGAAGGCACGGATTTCGAGACGCTTCTGGCGACGCTGAGGGATCATGTTTTTCCACACGCGGCACGCGAACCACACCCGGGATTCATCGCGTACGTTCCAAGCTGTCCGACCTTTCCAGCTGTTCTCGGGGACTGGCTCGCGGCGGGCTACAATTTCTTCGCCGGCGTGTGGCCTGTGGCCGCGGGTCCGAATGCCATCGAGCTCGCCGTGCTCGATTGGTTCCGCGAGTGGACCGCAATGCCGGAAGGCTCGGGGGGCATTCTTACCTCCGGTGGATCCAGCGCCAATCTGACGGCGATGATCGCGGCCCGCCACGCCGCAGTGGGGGAGGACGCGGCACGTACGCCGATGCTCGCCGTTTACGCTTCTGACCAGGTTCATTCCTCGGTGGTGCGAGCGGCGTGGATCGCAGGGGTACCTCGCTCGCAGGTCCGCTCCATCCCGAGTGACGACGACTTCCGGATGCAGCTGGAGCCGTTGGGCCTGGCGATCGTGCAGGATCGCGCAGCCGGGCTGATTCCCATGTGCGTCGTAGCGAATGCCGGTACGACAAACACTGGGGCGGGCGATCCATTGAACAGCATCGCGGAGCTTTGTGCCAGAGAAGATGTCTGGTTCCACATAGATGCTGCCTATGGCGGATTCTCCATTCTTACGCAGCGCGGCAAGCGGCTACTCGACGGAATCGGGCGCGCCGACTCGATAACGCTCGACCCGCACAAATGGTTGTTCGTTCCGTTCGAGTGCGGCTGTCTTATGGTGCGCGAGCCCCGACGGCTGAAGGACGCGTTTCAGATATTCCCCGAGTACCTCAGGGATGTCGAGGCCACGGACGGAGAACACATCAATTTCGCGGACTACGGCGAGCAGCTCACACGTTACTCGCGAGCGCTCAAGGTGTGGCTATCGGTGAGCTACTTCGGTGTGGCTGCCATCCGCGATGCGATAGATCGCGCGATGGATATCGCGCTTCACTGCGAGCGACTCTGTCGTGCCGAAAACATCGAGGTGTTGTCGCCTGCACAGCTGGGCGTGCTTTGCTTTCGAGTGCATCCTCCGGGCATCGACGACGCCGGCGCTCTCGACGCACTCAACCAGCGGATTAACGCCGAAGTGAACTCAGGTGGGAGTTACTTTATTTCTTCAACACGCCTTCGCGGGATCTTTTCATTGAGAATCTGCGTGCTCGGCTTCAGGACGACGCACGAGGACATCGAAGGACTGGTTCGGGCAGTCGTGCAGAGCGCAGCTGCGGTTGCAGTCTGATCTATTCCCGACTCCCGACTCCCGACTCCAGACTCCCGACTCCCGATCCCTCTCACACGGCCGCGAACCCTTCGGCTCTGAGAGCGTCCACCACGCGCTGGCGAAGTTGTTCCGGGCTTGCGTGGTCGCGCCTGGTTGCAGCAAGCGCTTCGAGGAAAATCGTCTCGAAATCGTAGTGCGGATAACATTTCGAGCAGATGGCAAGGTGGGCGCGAACCGCGTCCATTCGCTCGGCGGTCAGCTCGCTGTCGAGATAGTCCCATAGTTGCCGCATTGCGGCTTCGCATTCGGTCATCGTCCTATCTCCGCTCCCTGCCGGTTGAATCGCGAGCCGACGGTGCCAGACCGGCATCACGAGCGTACATCATGAGTGATTCCTGCAGGAGGCGCCGTCCGCGGAACAATCGCGACCTTACTGTGCCTATGGGGACGCCGAGTATGCTTGCAGCGTCGTCGTAGGACTGATCGTGTATGTCCACGAGGATAACGGCACTTCGAAATGGCTCAGGCAGAGCCCCAAGTGCCTTGTCGATACCGGTCCACAGGTCCACGCTCGCCAGTTGCTCCGCACGCTCGTCGGCCAGCGCCTGAGCATGGAGCTGAGCTGCTGCGAGCGACTCGAGCTCGGGGTCGTCCAGGGCCACGCTGCGGTGTTCCACTTCCCGCGTACGGAGAAACACATTCCTGCAGATTGTGAAAAGCCAACGCCGGCAGTCGCTGCCCGGTATGAATGTGTTCCAGGAGCGGTACGCTCGCAGGTAGGTTTCCTGAACGAGATCGTCGGCGTCAGCCTGGTCCCGCGCTAGCGACATCGCGAAGCGCGCAACGTCGTTCAGCCACGGGAGAGCTTCCTCCTGAAAGCGGCGGTCCTTCTCTCGTTTCGCGTGTTCAGCGTCTGCCATACCATCAGAAGCGTTCGGGGACTGAAAAAAGTTCCGATACTTCGTCGTGTTCGGCAAGCCTCTTGTCGCGTCCTGAGAATAGTGCTGGCATCAAAGGAAATGCGGGTGTGGGGTGTAGGGTTGTAGGGTGTCGGGCCCCGCCACCCTTCACTCGAGTAATATCAGTGCCATCCGTGGCGCCTCTTGCTGTTATCCGTGTTTCATCCGTGTAATCCGTGGCGCCTCTTGGTGTAGCCCGTGTTTCATCCGTGTAATCCGTGGCGCCTCTTGCAGAGGGGCCACGGAATCGCTATTTGACCGTGATGCTGCAAATAGATCTGAGCGGCCGACGCGCGCTCGTGGCGGGCATTGCGGACGATGCCGGTTACGGATTCGCCATTGCCAAAGCGCTCGCGGAAGCCGGAGCGTCGGTGGTGGTTGGTACGTGGCCACCGGCCCTCAACATCTTCACGAACCTGCTGGAGCGCGGCAAACTCGACGAGTCCCGCCGGCTATCGGACGGACGATCGCTTCAGTTCGAGAAGATCTATCCGCTCGATGCCGCTTACGACACGCTGGCTGATGTGCCCGAGGATGTGAAGAGCAACAAGCGCTACAAGGACACGGGAGATTTTACCGTGGAAGGACTTGCTCGAAGCCTCGCTACTGACTTCGGGGAGCGTCCACTCGACATAGTGATCCACTCTCTGGCCAACGGACCGGAGGTACGGAAGCCGTTGCTCGAAACGAGCAGGTCGGGTTATCTGACCGCGCTCAGCGTCAGCGCCTACTCAATGATCGCGATGGTGAGCCGTTTCGCCCCTCTCATGCGAGAGAAAGGCTCGTTTCTCTCGCTCACCTACATGGCAAGCGAGCGCGTCATTCCGGGATACGGCGGCGGCATGAGCAGCGCCAAGGCGGCCCTGGAGAGTGACACGCAGGTGCTCGCGTACGAGGCCGGACGCAAGTACGGCGTCCGCGTCAACTGCATCTCGGCGGGACCACTGGCTTCGCGCGCTGCCAGCGCGATAGGGATAATAGACAAAATGGTGGAATACGTGGCGGCGAACGCGCCACTCACACAGCCGCTCGTCGCGTCAGACGTTGGATCTGCCGCCGCATTTCTCGCGAGCCCGCTCGCCGGAGGAATCACCGGCACGGTCGTCTACGTGGACAAGGGCTACCATACTATGGGAATGGCTGTGAGCACATAGCCACCAGGACAGGTTCGCATGGCAATGAGCATCACCTCGCCGGCTTTCGCGCACGGAAGCGAAATTCCAGGTCTTTATACGTGCGACGGTCGCGACGTTTCACCTGCGCTCGATTGGCAGGGAGCTCCGGCAGGAACGAAGTGCTTCGCGTTGATCGTCGACGATCCGGATGCTCCAGACCCGCGGGCGCCGAAGATGACATGGGTTCACTGGATCCTTTACAACATTCCCTCCTGGGCGAAAGGAATTCCCCTGGGAGCACGCGAGTTGCCGCCAGGCACGAGGCAGGGACTCAACGATTGGAAGCGCACCGGGTACGGCGGGCCGT
>JBHENQ010000190.1:0-11696 GCA_046261975.1 Gemmatimonadaceae bacterium
CCCCCACCCCCCCCAGGCGCGAGGGTGGCGCGCTCTCGGATGCGGCGAGATCCGACAAATGCCGCTCCGCCAGCGCCCGCAGCTGCCCGATAAAGGACCGCCGCGACTTCTCCAGTCCCGCAAGCTCCATCTCGATCCGCCGCACTTCGCCGCGGGCTGCCTCCACGATCTTCTCGCCTTCCGCACGCGCTTCCCGCAGAATCAGCTGCGATTCACGTTCGGCTTGTTCCCGAATCTCAGACCTGAGCTGTTGGGCCGAGATGAGCGCATCGTTGAGTGCCTTGTCACGGTCGCGAAAGGCACGGAGCTGTTCGTGAAATCCGCGAGCCTTGGACTCCATCTCCTGGCTCAACCGCGTCAGACGTTCGATCTCCTCCGCGACCTGACTGCGGAATTCCTCCACCTTGGCAGGGTCGGCTCCGCGTAGCTTGCTTCCAAAGTCGTAACGACGGACATCGAGCGCTGTGAGGTGAAAACCTTCGTCAATCATGTCATCTCGCTCCAAACAGGACGGTACCTAACCGAACAATAGTGGCGCCTTCCTCCACGGCGATCTCGAAGTCGTTCGACATACCCATAGACAACTCGGTCGCCGGGTGACCCGCCGCTGCCAGTAAGTCGCGCGCTCTGCGTGCTCCTTGGAATACCTGTCGAAGCAGACCATCGTCTGCCTCCAGCGGCGCCATCGTCATTACACCTTTCAGTCGTATTCCACTCATTCCCGCCAATCGCTTCGCCTCGGCTGCCACCCCCGAAACGTCATAACCTCCCTTGGTTTCCTCCCCAACTATGCTAACCTGAAGCAGGGCTTCCACGGGCCGGCCACGCTGGCTTCCCAGAACATTAACGGCGTCTGCAAGACGAGGACTGTCCAACGAGTGAACGAGATCGAAACGGTTCAAAGCTGCGACCTTGTTTCTCTGAAGATGACCGATAAGGTGCCACGTCACAGGCAACTCCACGGCATCCATCTTACGCAGAGCCTCCTGGACGCGGTTTTCACCCACGTCGCGGACACCGTTCTCCCAGGCCGCGCGTACGGTTTCGGCACCAAATGTCTTGGTCACCGCGACGATACGCACTGTTTGCCCGTGACCGCCTCGAACCACGGCTGCGGCAATCCGCTCCCTCACCGAGTCAAGCCTTTCGGCTAGGTCAGGAACGGACATAACTATTTAAGTTATAGGGGCTTACAAACTGAATCAAGGGAATCGACACCCACTTCGTCGGGTCTCGCGAGTCGGGCCTCAGGCAATCGCTTTCCCGCGGACAGCGCATGCGCTTCGGCCGGGCACGCCAGCACCCTCGCGGCAAAATAGGGAGCATGGTCAACGCGCTCACGCAGTCCCGCCGCTCTGGGGATGCGGCTCCCAAAGCGCTCAATGAAGGCCCGCGATGAGCTCGTGTCCACATAAGCGCCGAGCGTGCGTGCCCACACGGCGCCAGGCTCACGATCGTAGGAACGCCAGGCCAGTCCATTGAGGGCCAGGAAATCCTGCCTCGGCGCTCTCCCCGCGCCGGCGGAGATGGCGGTAACCACCGGACGATTACGCGCGGCAGCCGCGTTAGCGATTGCATCGAGCAGTTTGCTCTCTCCTGGCCACCTGCCCGCTACCAGCGCAGGTGGGAGAAGCGAATCGCGCCGTGCCAACTCCGAGCGATACCACAGTGCGCCAAGAAGTGGAGCAACGACCACGGTGACATCCCTTCGATGGTTCTCCACGTTCTGAAGATACCAGACTGGAAACGTGTCATTGTCGCCGCCAGCAATTAGCACTCCTCGCTCCGGCACGGACCAGAGCAAAGCACGTCCGTACAGCGCTGCGAGCGATGCCTCTGGACTTCTGCGGCGATCAGCGGCGTGCCAGTTGAGGACGAGCGGAAGCGCGGCAATAGCGACACCGGCCCAAGCGAACGACTCGCTTATCCGAGATACGAGAGACACTGCGCCTATTCCGGCCCACGCACCCCAGCACCAGAAGGCGAGAGCGAAGAAATATTCACGATCCCGCGCCTCGTGGGGCGAGCCTTCCGGGATGAGCCCATAGCCAAAAGACGCACCCGCCTTGAAGTTCATATACAGCACGAGGCCTACGCTCGCGCACAGGATGAGCATTAGCATCGCGCGCCAGCTGCGGACGTCGGCACGCCGGTGCGCTCCAGCACCAACAATGCCGAGCAGGGCGAACGCAGCAGTGAACGGCGTGCGCGACCAGGACGGCGCGACCCCGTTGGAGAGACCGAGCGCGAACTGCCAGTCGGCGTACTCCAGCAAGTTGCCGAGCTGAAGCCAAAGGGGCGCCTGACGCGGCCACATTCCAGGGTGCGCGTACTGCCGCCGGGCCAAAACATCCCACATTGCTTCCAAGTTAGAAGCATTGCCCGCGTTTATGGCGGGATCGTGGGCGGCTCGCGTCGGTATGTAAGCAAGTGCAGAAAGACCGGCAATCAGGACGATGAGAACCAGTACCATCCGCGACGCTATACTGGAGCGCCATCCAGTAATGACGGTCGCTAGGAGAATGAGAATGATGCCGACTGCCGCGACGTCGAATGAAGCGGTACCCACGCCTGCGGAAATCAGCAACGACGCAGCGAGCAATCCGACTACCTGCCATCGCGAGTACGAGAGGCGTGACTGCGACTGCGCCGCAAAAGCGATTGCCGCTGGCGCTGCGACGAGTGCGCTCAGATGGAGCGGCGCCGACAAAGCGAACAGGTACGAAGCCAGAGCGAGCCATCTGGCCTCGCCGGTGCGGCCATAACGGTGTCCGGCTGCCAGCATCGCGCTTGCAAGCAGTAGAGAGGGCGCATATACCTCTGTTTCCGTCGCGTTCAACCAGACGGTGGACACCAGCCCGGCGCATATCGCGCCCGCCATCGCTGAAGCGCGGTTACCCAGCGAGTCTGCGAGCACCCAGCCCAGAACGCCGCACGCCAACGCAGTGCACGCGGCCGACAAGAGGTTCGTTGCAAGGGCACGGGGAAGAAATCCCAAGGCATCGCTCCAGGCCCGGGCCAACAGCACGTAGAGCGGTGTGCCCGGTGGGTGGGGGATGCCCAGCGAGTGCACGGCCGATATCAGCTCCCCCGAATCCCAGAAAGTGACGCCCGGAGCCAGTGTCAACAGATAAACCGCAAACAGAATCCCGGCGGTAGCGAGCGGCAGAAAGACACGTTGCGCATTTCTCATGAGGACACAGAGTGCGCATCCGCGCAACGCTCACTCTGTGTACTCATGAGCAATGGCAGGTGTTTAGTACTATGCTCGCAGCTGAAGAACCGGATGTTCGGCCGTACCGCGCGGCTTACGCCCGGAAATGATGTCCCGCACTTGCGGCGCCGATAGTCGGCGGATCATCCGGCCGTGCTCGGCTACGGATATAGTTGCGGTTTCCTCGGACACGACTATTGCCAGCGCATCCGTCTCTTCGGACAGGCCGAGCGCCGCACGGTGACGGGTTCCCAGTGACTTGTCTTCCAGTGTGCCCTGCGAAAGTGGCAGAATGCATCCAGCGCCGACTATGGTGTCACCGCGAATGATCACCGCACCGTCGTGGAGGGGCGAATAAGGAGTGAAAATGGTTGCCAACAGATCCGCGGAGACCTTGGCCTGCATCTCAGTGCCGGAAGGCACGTAGTCTCCCAGGTTGATTTCGCGCTCTAGAACGATGAGCGCGCCGATGCCCGAGCGGCTAAGACGTTCCACCGCTCCCGCAATTTCTTCGGCTACCTCGCTTACCTCCATTCGACGGAAGAAACGTGTGACGCGCGATTGTCCCAGGTGGGCAAGGCCGGCCCTCAACTCCGGCTGAAAGACAATCACGGCGACAAGTGCTCCGTACGTGAGCACTAGACCCAGCAGATAGGTAATCATCGTGAACTTCAGGGCCTGAGCTACAGCATAGCCGGCGATGAGAACGAAGATCCCGATCAACATCTGCACCGACCGCGTCCCGTGCATCAGCAACAGTACGCGATAGATGAAGAATGCTACGAACGCGATCTGAACGGCATCGCGCCATCCGAATGTGAGAGCCCCGAATTGGGAGAGAGTTTCCACTATTCCTTCCCCCGGCCCACGGTTTCGAGAATCGCCGCCGCGATATCGAGCGAGGTCCTGGCGGCCAGCACGTCGTGAACACGAAAGATGCACGCTCCTCCAGCCAGCGCCATAGTATTGGCGGCAATAGTGCCCGCCAACCGGCTCGAGGGACCGCGATCCCCGGCAACGTCTGCTATGAACCGCTTTCGCGAGACGCCCACCGCAACGGGAAACCCCAGAGCCACCAGACGGGCCAGGCCGCCTAGCACCGCCAGTGAGTGTTCGCTTCGCTTGGCAAACCCGATTCCCGGATCGAGCGCAATCCTTTCCCGTGAGATTCCCGCGTGCAAGGCCCGGGTAACGCTCGCGCCGAGCTCGGCAATCACGTCGGACATCGGATCGGAGCCGTATGACGCGTGATCGAAGCTGGCCATGTCAGCCACGGAGCCACGCGAGTGCATGAGGATCACGCCAGCACCGGCCTCGGCACATACCTGCGCGAGCAACGGATCCAGTCTCAGCGCGGAGACGTCGTTAATCATGTCGGCACCCTCCTCCAGTACCGCCGCCGCGACATCGCCTTTCACGGTGTCCACCGAGATTACGCAGTCGGGGAATCGCTCGCGAAGCGCCTTCACAACGGGCACGACTCGCCGCAGCTCCTCAGCAACGTCCACGGGTGTTGCTCCCGGTCGCGTTGACTCGCCGCCTATATCCAAGGCATCAGCCCCTTCGTCGATTAGCTGCGCGGCGTGAGACAGAGCGGATTCGGTTGAAAAAAAAGCACCCCCGTCGCTGAAACTGTCGGGGGTGACGTTGATGATTCCCAGAATGGCGGGGCGCGGTAGCGATGCGAAGTTGAAATGTTCACCGCCCGCGCCACGGTTGTTGCGCGGCACGTGTCAGGCAGGCGCGACTTCTGGGCCACCAAGCAGCGGCGGCTTGGCAGGTTTGGGTTGCAGGACGGTGCCTGGTGGCGACACAGCAGGAATGAGTGCCGGAGGCGGTGTCTTGCGCGGTGGTAGCTTCTCGCCGCGAATCAGTAACTGGAAATCCTCCGACGTGAGCGTCTCGCGCTCGAGCAACGCAGCTGCTATCGCGTGCAAAAGTTCTATGTTGTCAGAAAGCGTCTGTTTCGCGCGATTGTACGAGTCATTCAACAGTCGTGAGACCTCGGCATCCATTATCTGCGCGGTCTTCTCCGACACCTCGCGTCTATGACCGAGCTCCCGGCCCAGAAAAACCTCCTGCTCGTTGTCGCCCACCAACACCGGCCCGATGGCATCCGACAAACCCCACTGACCTACATACCGCCGGGCCAGGGAGGTGGCTTTCTGGATGTCATTTGCCGCTCCGGTCGTCACGCGCTCCCGGCCGAAAACGAGCTCCTCTGCAACGCGGCCGCCGTAGGCCGCTACAAGCATTGCTTCCAGCTGCTGACGTGAGATGGAGTACCTGTCCTCAGTCGGCAGGGTGAACGCTAAGCCGAGCGCGCGACCACGCGGCACTATCGTCACTTTGTGAAGCGGATCGCAGCCCACAGTCTTGATCGTGCAAACCGCGTGGCCCGCTTCATGGTACGCTGTGTTGCGGCGCTCGTCCTCCTTCATCACCATGGACTTCCGCTCCGCACCCAGCATCACCTTGTCCTTCGCCTCCTCGAGATCGCCGAAGAATACCTTGTCGTGGCCGCGGCGCGCTGCAAGAAGCGCGGCTTCGTTCACGAGATTGGCGAGGTCGGCCCCCGACATTCCGGGCGTTCCGCGAGCCAGAACGGTCAGCTCCACATCGTCAGCCACCGGGACCTTTCGCAGGTGCACGCGGAGAATCTCCTCGCGACCCTTGAGGTCAGGCAGATCCACCACGACCTGGCGATCGAATCGGCCCGGGCGAAGGAGCGCGGGATCGAGCACATCGGGACGATTGGTAGCCGCTATCAAGATCACGCCTTCGTTGGACTCGAAACCATCCATTTCGACGAGAAGCTGATTGAGCGTCTGCTCGCGCTCGTCGTGGCCGCCGCCCAAACCGGCGCCGCGATGGCGACCAACGGCATCGATTTCGTCAATGAAGATGATGCACGGAGCGTGGGCCTTCCCCTGCTCGAAGAGATCGCGGACCCGGCTGGCGCCAACGCCGACGAACATCTCCACGAAATCGGAACCGGACATGGAGAAGAACGGACGCCCGGCCTCGCCGGCGACCGCACGCGCAAGCAGCGTCTTGCCCGTTCCGGGCGAGCCTACCAGAAGAACGCCCTTGGGAAGCCGCCCACCGAGCTTGGTGAATTTCTGCGGGTCCTTGAGGAACTCGATGATCTCTTGCAGCTCCTCCTTGGCTTCCTCGGCGCCGGCTACATCCTGGAACGTGACCTTAGGCGTGTCGCCGGTGAGCAACTTTGCCTTGGATTTTCCGAACGAGAAAGCCTTCGCGCCTCCGGCTTGCATCTGCCGGAAGAAGAAGATGAAGATCGCAATGAACAGAATGTACGGGAGGAAAGTGAAGATGCCCATCAGGACGGACGGCTTTGCATCCTCCGCAGCTATGACGACCCCCTCCTTGCGAAGCCGCTCGACCTCGAAGTCCGAATTCTGCACCGGCAGCTTCACGAGGAACTTCGTCGCATCCTTGTCCTTGATGCGGACCTTCTCCTTGAACTCGCCGCTGATGTTTGTCCCGGACTGGATTGTTACTCGCGACACGTTGCCGCGCTCGAGCTCCTGGCCGTACTGCGTATAGGAAATCTTCGGCGTCTGATTGCTTCTCGCGCCGGTGACCTGGATGAACGCAATTGGAATCAGGATCACAAGGACCCAGAACGACAGCGTCTTCGAGAACTTCGCCCAGCTGAAGTCCCGCTTGGGAGGAGGCGTTTTGGTGTCAGCCATTACTGCAAGCTCGCGATGTAGGGCAAATGCCTGAAATCCTCCGCATGATCGAGGCCGTAACCTACGAGAAACTCGTTTGGTGCGTCGAAACCTACAAACCGCACGGGGTGCCGGAGCTCGCTCGCGACGTGTTTATGGAGCAGGGCACAGATCTCGAGCGATCCGGGCTCCCTTTCCGAGAGGAGATCCACCAGTCGGTTCAAGGTACGCCCGGAATCCACGATGTCCTCCACCAGGAGAATGTGTTTTCCTTCGAGCCGCGTCTCCGGGTCATATACGAGACGAACATCCCCGCTGGATGTCATCTCATTCCCGTAACTGGCAGCTACCATGAAATCCACCTGTAGCGGACGTGTTATTCTCCGAACAAGGTCTCCGAGGAAAATGAAGCTGCCCTTGAGCAGGCCCAGCACCAGGAGATCGCCCTTGGGATAATGCCTGGTTATCTCCGCGCCAAGCTCGCCGACTCGCTCAGCGATGCTTTCAGCGCCATATGCTACGCGACGCAGCGACCGGCCGGCCAGCCGTGGATCGGCGGTAGATGCGATCACAAATATACTTCATTGCCGGCTCCACCGGCCGAACGGTTCTCCCGCCGTCGCGCTGAATACCCTGTACCGAGCCGGCGAAGCCTCAACTCTGCTCTGTGCATTACAACCTCGTACCCACCGGACACTTGCACCCGGCCACCACTTCGACCACTTGTTGTAAACTCGGCCAGACGACAGGTTCCGCGCCGGTCCAGCGTCACTCCGGCGCGAGCGACGATAGCCGGCCAAAGCAGCGCCAGGCACTCTGCATCATAGCCGAGGAGTGGCCCGCGGGCAACGTACAACTCCGCTCCTGAGTATCGGATAGGCACGTTGTCGTCGATCCACTTGTCCACCTCGGAGCGCAACCGGGCAGCGCGCCTGGCGATGTCCAGCAGCTCCTCGCCCAGATCGGGTTTTACCGCCTTCAGAGCTGGGATCAAGTCCAGCCGTAGGCGGTTCCGCAAATGGGCGCGCGACTGATTGGAGCGGTCCTGGACCCAACGGAGACAGCGCCATTCCGCATAACTTGCCACCACGGCGCGCCCGACACCGAGCAAGGGTCGCGCGACGTCGGCGCTTCCATAAAGGCCCGCCAGACCGCGAGCACCCGACCCGCGCATGACTCGAATCAGGACAGTCTCCATCTGATCGTCGCGGGTGTGGGCGGTAGCGACCGCCGCATGCACCGTGGCGGCGACCTCGCGAAGATACTTCCAGCGCTCTTCCCGCCACGCCGCCTCGCCACGTAGCCCCTGGTTGGCCGAACCACGAAAGAAGCGCAGCCGAAGCTCTTCCGACCTTTCGGCCACGAGATCCGCGGCACTGCGCGCTGCTGGACCTGTGCCGTGATCGAAGGTTGCAACCGCAGCAACGCGGCCGGAGGCGACCGCCGCGGCGGCATCGAGCATCACCATCGAATCGCGTCCGCCAGACACGGCGAGTACGACTTTGTCGTAATCAGTCAGGCCTATGGCCACCGCACGCTGAACCTCGCGATAGCCCACACCTTGGCTGACCACGGTCTCATTTACACTGTCTGGCTTCATCACCCCTTGCAACTTATCTTCCGTTGACTTCAGCGACGAGGATTCCGGTGGAAACTCATGGGGTATTGGGCACGTTATGGGTAGGGTCGGGACTGGTTGCCTTCTACATCGCCCTCATCTGGATCAATGCTCTGCTCGGGATTCTCCTCACCCCGCTTTTCATCATTCCGATCACCTGGTTCATTGGGGGTAAAAAGAGCCCGCAACGGCGAGAAAGATTACAGGATCAGGAAGCCGCGCAGGTTCCCTAGTAGTACAGCTCGGGCCACCGGGATTTTCTCTCGCCGATTCAAGCGAAGTACACACCGTAACCTTCAACGTCCGGGGAGCGCTCCATGGGTCTCATTCTGCTGGTCGTAGTGGCTGCGGTGATACTGTGGGTGATCTTTGCCTACAACGGACTCATCAGTCTCAAGAATCAGGTAGTCAACGCGTGGAAGCAGATCGATGTCCAGCTCAAACGGCGGCACGACCTGATTCCGAATCTGATGGACTCGGTGAAGGGCGCCATGAACTTCGAGCGCGAGACTCTGGACGCCGTGATAAAGGCTCGGAATCAGGCGATCGCGGTCACGAAAAACGCAGGGGCGGGCACGGGTTTGCCAACCGCGGCCGGCGTTCATGAAACCGCGGCTGCTGAAGGCCAGCTCACCGCAGCGCTGGGACGCCTGTTCGCCGTGGTCGAGGCCTATCCCGACCTCAAGGCGACGGGAAACATCGCGCAGCTTCAGGAAGAGCTTACGTCTACCGAGAATCGGATCGCCTTCTCGCGCCAGATGTACAACGACACGGCCACGCAGTACAACACGAAACTGCAGCAGGTCCCAACGAACCTGATTGCAGGACTGGCCAATGCGTCGCCCGCTGAGCTCTGGGAGATCACGGACGTAGCGGAGCGCGCAACGCCCAAGGTGAATCTCTCAATGCAGTCGCGCGAAGGGTGAGAACCCTTCCGCTGGGGATCACGCTGCTTCGCGGCGTCACCTAGCGACCTTTCAATGCCAGAAGGTCCCAACCTCTTCGAGCAGCAGAACGCGAACAAGCGCCGGTCGCGATTGCTGGTGATTGGCTTTGTTCTCTTCTTCGCTTGGCTCGGGTTCGGCGGCGACTGGATATTCAGCCTTTATACCGCTTCCGCAGAACCCGGCGAGTATCGACACTCGCTACCTCTGTTCGGGCTGGCTCTGTCGGCGATCGCAATCGGACTGGCTACCTATGCCTGGAAAACTGGTCCGCAGAAAGTGCTCTGGGCAGCTGGGGCGAGAGAGATTCAGGCCGCCGACACCGCCGAAGAGCGCCAGCTTGTGAACGTGGTGGAGGAGATGGCCGTAGCCGCCGCGCTGCCGCGTCCCAGGATATTCGTCGTACCGGACGCGGATCCTAACGCTTTTGCTACCGGCCGAGATGAGGCAACGGCATGCGTAGCAGTCACTCAGGGTTTGTTAGGCCTTCTCTCCCGCGACGAGTTACAGGCTGTGATCGCGCACGAGATGGGCCATGTGAAGAACCTGGATGTGCGGCTCATGACTCTGTTGGCATCCCTGGTCGGAGCCGTCGCTCTCATTCAGGAAGGAATGGGACGCATGCTCCGCGGCGGCATGCGGGTTGGCGGGCGCGGTGGCGGCGGCGGCGCCGCCAGCGGCAGCAGAAGTGGCAAGAAAGGAGGCGGCGCAGGCCCGGTAATCGTCGTACTGCTCGCGCTGTGGCTGATATCGTGGATCCTGGCGCCCCTAATCACGCGCGTGCTCGCACTGGGCGTGAGCCGGAAGCGCGAATACCTGGCGGACGCGATGAGCGCGCAGTTCACGCGAAACCCGGCCGCGTTGGCAAGTGCCCTGGCGAAGATAGAAGGAGTCCACGCGCCCACCGCATCCATAAAAAGCGGCAGCGCACACCTCTGCATCGCCGATCCGCTGGGACGCAAGGTTTCGAGCAAGGAAGGCTGGCTGGCCGATTTACTGGGCACTCATCCTCCCATGCCGGTGCGAATCGCGCGCCTGAAGGGAATGGCCTACCAGGACACCAAGCGTTCCGCTCAACTGGCTTCGGCGGCCAGTTGAGAAAAAGATGCGCTGATGTCATGCCGAAGCTGGGGGTTTCCCGTCGCGCCGTCGCAGATTACTTTGCATCATAAAGTGAACTGGCCGATCCGGCGCACAGGGAGGTAGTAATGAAGAAGTGGCTGAGACGCATCCGCGGTGCAGTCGGGATGGGGCTGATCTGGGCCTTGGTCTGGGCGCCCATTGCTGTGCTGATAGGAACCCAGATCGTGGATCCGGACGATTCCATGGATGAAATGTGGGTGATGGTCGGGGCGCTCCCGGGCTTCCTCTCCGGTGTAGTTTTTTCCGCGGTACTTGGCATTGCTGCGCGCCGTCGCAGACTCGATGAGTTGTCAATTGCACGCGTCGGCGGCTGGGGGGCGGTGGCTGGACTGCTGATTGGCATACTCCCGTGGGTTCTGGGAGATTCGGGCGGACGGCCGTGGTTGTTCCAGGCTGTTGTGGTCATCACTTCCATCACTCTACTGAGCGCGGTCTCTGCCGCGGGTTCGCTAGCGTTGGCCCAGAGGGTGCAGAAACGGGAATTGCTGGACAGCAGGGCAAACCTGAGTAGTGATGTGGGGCTTACCGAAGGCGAGGTGCAGGAGCTGTATCGCGCGATTCCTCGCCGTCGCCATGAGCCAAGCACCCGGATTGTCGAGGACTCCTGACTCAGGCCACTTCTCGAGCGCCGTGACGAGCGCGTCCTGCGCGAGATCCTCGGCGAAACCGACTTCGCCCACCATCCGGGTGAGGCCCGCGATGAGCTTCGCCGACTCGATTCTCCATACCGCATCAATTGCGCGATGAGTGTCGGAAGCAGTCACACCGCCGTCTGGTTCGGCAGCACGGGAACTGCCGACAAGAGAGCCTGCGTATAGGGGTGCTGCGGATTGTTGATCAGCTCGGCGGCGGCCTGTTGTTCGACGATCCGTCCGCGGTACATCACCGCGATCCGATCGGCGACACGCTCCACGACTGCCAGATCGTGGGAAATAAATAGCAGCGTCACACCGCGCTCGCGTTGCAGTGAGAGCAGCAGCCCCAGCACCTGGGCCTGTACGGAAACATCGAGCGCCGACACCGGCTCGTCGCAAACGATGAACTCCGGCTCCAGCGCGAACGCCCGCGCGATGGCTATT
>JBHENQ010000191.1:0-14939 GCA_046261975.1 Gemmatimonadaceae bacterium
GCGTCACCGTCACCGCCGGAGCGACGGCCACAGTGCAGTTCGTGCTGGCCCGACGGACGGCGGTTCTCGAAGGGGTAGTGGTAACCGGGTACGGCACTCAGCGCCGCGAGGCAATCACCGGGTCCGTTGCGGAAGTCAAAGGGGATGAAGCGAACGTTGGGGTGGTCCCGAATGTCAACACGATGATCACGGGGCGGGTCGCCGGCGTCAATATCATTCAGAACAACGGCGAGCCCGGAGCCGGTGCACAGATTCGTATCCGAGGTGGTACCTCCATCAGCGCCAGTAACGAGCCTCTTTACGTGATCGATGGGGTGCCCATCCAGAACGTGGAAACTGAGAATGCCGGTATCGGCATTGGAGGTTCGCCGCCGCTGCCGCGCAGCCCGTTGAACCTTCTGAATCCGTCGGACATTGAGTCGATCACGATCCTCAAGGACGCGTCGTCGACCGCGATCTACGGCAGCCGCGGCGCGAACGGCGTGATCCTGATCGAGACGAAGAAGAGATCCTCGGGCCTGGGCGGGACTTCCGTGGAGTATGACACCTACGTGGCCGTGTCTAGGCCTGCAGAGTATCTGGATTTGCTTAGCGGTGATGACTACCGCCAGTTCATACAGCAACAGGTGACGGCAGGGAATCTGCCAGCGACTCGCCTTCAGACATTGGGGCAGGCGAGTACGGACTGGCAGCGCGAGCTTACGCGCACGGCCACCACGCACAATCACAACCTGTCTTTCGCCGGCGGCGGTACGGCCACGCGGTATCGTGCCTCGCTCAATTATATGGACCAGGAAGGCGTGGTTATCTCCAGCGGCTTCAAGCGATATCAGGGGCGACTCAACGGAACGCACAATGTTTTTAATGACCGGCTGCGCCTCGGGCTCAATATGACGGCCTCGCATATCCGCAACGACTATCTCCCGTTCGAGAACACGGGAGGCTTCGAAGGCGGCGTGTTCATAAACATGGTCAACTTCAATCCGACGAGACCGATCACGGTGACCGACACCGCAACCGGACGAGTCGTGTTCTATGAAACAGGAGCCGGTACGCAGTCTGTACGCAACCCGGTTGCCATTGCTGAACAGGTGGCGGACTTCGGCAAGACGACCCGTACACTGGGCAACGTTACGGCCGAGCTGGACCTGATACCGGGGCTTACCGCAAGTATGAATGTGGGTATCGACCGTTCGGATGGCGTTAGGCGTACGTACTTGCCCGGCGCCAGTCCAGTCGGGGCAGAGTTTCAAGGCCGCGCGCGACAGGTGAGTCGCCAGAACCAGGCCGCGACGCTGCAGACGCTCTTGACCTTCCGCGAGCAGTTTGCCGCCATTCACGATTTTGATATCGTGGGAGGTTACGAGTTCAGTGACTTCACCACCGAGGAGTTTGGCGCGGAGGGCAGAGGCTTCCTCACCGATGCCTTCAGCTTCACCAATCTCGGCGGCGGCAGCCAGCTGGTACGCCCATTCTCGTTTCAGGAAGACAGTCGTCTCGTTTCCTTCTTCACCCGGGCGAACTACGGTTTCAATGACCGCTATTTCCTCACGGGTGTGCTCAGGCGCGACGGATCGTCGCGGTTCGGAACAGGGAACAAGTGGGCGACGTTCCCGGCGGTCTCTGCCTCGTGGCGCATCAGTGCAGAGGACTTCATGCAGAATTCCCCATTCTCGGACCTGCGCATTCGCGCCGGCTGGGGCCTGCAGGGCAACCAGGCGGTAGCGCCCTATTCATCTCTGATTCTGCTGGAGACCAGTGGTGAGGCGCGATATGTGTTTGGGGAGGCTGCCGTAACCGGCGTTGCTCCGGCGCGAAATCCGAACCCTAACCTCAAGTGGGAGGAAACGGAGCAGATCAACTTCGCGCTCGACTATGGCTTCCTCAACAACCGGTTCACGGGGACGGCTGAGTACTACCAGAAGGAGACCTCCGACCTGCTGCTGACGGTTTCCGTGCCGCAGCCAGCACTCGTTGGAACCCGGCTGGAGAACATCGGCAAGGTTCGCAACAAGGGCTTCGAGTTCTCCATGGACGGACAGTTGTATGACCAGCCGAATTTCAGTTGGTCGTCAGGGCTCGTGCTGTCGGTTGAGCGGAACACTGTTGTTGATCTGGGCGGCCGCACCTTCATCACGACGGGCGGGGTCAGCGGTCAGGGGCAGTCCGGGCAGGTATCGCAGCGCATAATCCCTGGCGAGCCGCTCGGCACATTCTTCGGGCCGGTATTCGTCGGTGTGAATGCTCAGGGAAAGCAGCTGTTCAGGTGTGGTACGGCCAGTGCATCGTGCGTTAACGGGGAGAGTACCTCGCCAGCCTCCGAAGACTACGCCATCCTCGGCGATGCCAATCCGGACTTCAGCCTCGGTCTTCGCAGCCAGGCAAACTGGAACAGATTCGACGCCAGCTTCCTGATCCGTAGCGAGGTTGGGCGTGACGTGTTCAATAACACCGCGCTCGTTTATGCAACGAAAAGCAATGCCCTTCAGGACAAGAACTTCCTTGCCTCGGCCCTCAATGATGGGATCGGTATCAACGAGCCGGCCATCTACTCATCGCGCTACATCGAGAATGGCACATTCGTGCGCCTGCAAAATGTTACCGTCGGCTACACGTTCGACCTGCCTGCATTCATGGGTTCGGTCCGGAACACCCGGGTTTATCTTTCTGGGGACAACCTTTTCCTATTGACAGATTATTCAGGCTATGACCCGGAAGTCCATGCGGAATCTGGTCTGGCCTCGCGCGGTATCGACTATCTTAGTTACACGCGGCCACGTACCTTTACAGGCGGAGTTCGTTTTGCGTTCTGAGCTGCTACGCGACGAGCAGAATGCGAGGCCACCCTTTCAGCAACCGGGTCCTATGACACAACATCGTTTCACAAATTCGATCAGAGGGACGGGGCTCGCGCTAGTGCTCGTGCCTTTTGTTCTGATCTCAGTGCAGGCGTGCACCGATCTCGACGAAACACCCACCAGTTCCATCACGCCCAATAATTTCTACCGGAATGAGGCCGAAGTGATCGGCGGCCTGGCGGCTGTTTACGCGCAACTGCGCAACCAGTTTCCTGGGCAATCCGGGAGCTATTTTTTTAACCTATCCGAGATCACTACCGACGAGATGATCGTTCCGACGCGAGGCTCGGACTGGTTCGACAACGGCCGGTGGCTCGAGCTTCACCGACAGACCTGGGCGGCGGCCAGCCCGTCCGGGCTCGAGGACATGAACAGCGCCTGGATAACTGCTTTCTCAGGCGTGGCGCGGGCCAACGTAGTACTCGGCGCGTTGGAGAATGTGCAGGTAGCGAATAAGGATGTAGTAGAAGCCGAGCTCCGCGCGCTCCGGGCATACTATTACTACCAACTGATGGACCTGTTCGGCGGCGTGCCGATCGTCACCACGACGGAGATCATAACACGGCCGCGCAATACCCGCGCCGAGGTGTTCGCGTTCATCGAGACCGAGCTCAAGGCGGCCCGCGTGCTGTTGCCGCGGGCGGACCAACTGTCGGCGGCCAACCATGGACGCTTCACGAAAGGGGCGGCCGACGCCATTCTGGCCAACATGTATCTGAACGCCAGAGTGTTCACCGGTGAAGTCACGGCCGCTGGTCTACAGCCTGGGGCGCCCCGCTGGCAGGATGCGATCAATTTCGCGGACAGCGTCCTCAACTCCGGCGTATACACGCTCGCGCCTGCTGGGGAATGGCAGAAGAATTTCGCGCATGACAACCACCTGTCGCGGGAGAACATCTTCGTCGTCAAGCACTTGAACGTGGATGGCCTGGGACTCCGGTTGATCAATGCGACGCTTCACTACAACCAGTTCACCCCGTCGCCATGGAACGGCTTCTCGACTCTGGCGGAGGCGTACAACGCGTTCGATGCGGCCGACCAACGGAGGCAGATATTCCTCGTTGGACCGCAGGTCAATGTGGAGACCGGCGTCCCGGTCAACGATCGGGCGGGCAAACCGCTGGTCTTCACACCCGCGATCGGGGATGCACGGCAGGCAGCGGAAAACGAAGGTGCCCGTATACTGAAATACACTGTCGATCCCGAGCACGTCGGCCCCGACCACAGTAATGACTTTGTCCTTTTCCGCCTCGGCGAGATCTACCTCATAAAGGCAGAGGCGCAGTTTGAGTTGGGGAACACGGCCGGCGCCCTTCTGAACTTGAATGTGCTGCGCGCCCGCGTTTTCAATCCGCCGAAGCCGCTTACCAGCGTCGACCGTGACGTGATCTTGCGGGAGCGACTTTTCGAGCTTACCGGAGAAGGCAAGCGGCGACAGGATCTGATTCGGCACGGCAAGTACACGAATCAATGGTCGACGACGATGCTAAACGGCAAAGTGCAGCGGGAACCCTATCGCATCTTGTTTCCGATTCCGCAGACGCAGATCGATGCCAACCCGGAGCTCGTGCAGAACGCTGGGTATTGAGTTCCAGGAGCAGTTTCGTTGATGTTGCCATGGCCTGCTCTCTCCTGGGAGCAGGCCGTGGTGCTATAGGTGGTTCGTTTTCTGTTTCACCTGCGGTCGCCCATGTTGCGACCTTGTCATTGCATTCCCACCGAGTTTCCTGCAAAGCCTCGCAGGAGCGGGTCAACTAGCATCAATGACCAACCTTTATCCTAGGTGCTTTCCGGTCCTCACTCAGGGACACGGCGAATGAACAGGGCATCGGCCCAGAAGCTTATGCTCATGCTCTCAGGGCTCTGCTTCATCGCCGCCTGCTCCAGGGGGGACGAGCCGGCACAGGAGAATGCGAGGGGTGTAGCCCCCGCTGCGAACGGCAAACTTTTCACGAAGCTGCCTTCCAGCTATACCGGCGTACGATTCGAGAATCGCGTTACCGAAACCCGCGAACTCAACGTCTTCACCTATCGCAACTTTTACAATGGCGGCGGTGTTGCCCTGGCCGACCTCAACGGAGACAGTTTGCCGGAGCTTCTTCTCACGTCGAATCTGGGCGGAAGCCGGCTGTATCTGAATGAGGGCGATTTCCACTTCCGGGACGTGACCGAGGAGGCTGGAGTAGGAGGGAAGGGTTTCTGGGCTACCGGTGCAACGTTCGCCGACGTCAACGGCGACGCGCTGATGGACCTCTATGTGTGTTATGCCGGTAATGTGGCAGGTGAGCGCCGGGCGAACGAGCTCTACATCAACAAAGGGCTAAACGCCAAGGGCCTGCCGACGTTTGTTGAGCAGGCAGCCGACTATGGCGTTGCGGACGAAGGCTACTCGACACATGCCGCGTTCTTCGATTACGACCGCGACGGAAAACTGGACCTGTACCTGGTCAACAATTCATTCCGGCCTGTTGGAAGCTTTGGGCTGAAGAACATCCGGCACGTTCGCAATGCACTCGGCGGACACAAACTCTATCGCAACGCAGGCGGTCGCTTCGAAGACGTGAGCGAAAAAGCCGGGATCTTCGGAAGCGAGATTGCTTTCGGACTGGGGGTGGCGGTGTCCGACGTCAATCGCGACGGCAGGCCGGACATCTACGTCGCCAACGACTTCTTCGAGCAGGATTACCTGTACATCAACAACGGAGACGGGACCTTCACCGAGTCGATCAAGAAGCAGATGCCCTACATCAGTTATTTCTCGATGGGGCTCGACATTGCCGACATCAACAACGATGAATGGCCGGATATCTACACGACAGACATGCTCCCAGAGGACAACTACCGGCTCAAGACCACGTCCTCGTTCGAGGGCTGGGATATCTATCAGGCCAAGCTGAAGAACGACTATCACCTCCAGTTCATGCGCAATATGCTCCAGCTCAATAATGCGAACGGTACCTTCAGCGACGTTGGCCAGATGGCCGGCGTAGCCCGGACCGACTGGAGCTGGAGCGCTCTCATCGCGGATTACGACCTCGACGGTCACAAGGATGTCTTCGTGACGAACGGCATTGCCCGGGATCTCACATCGCAGGACTATATCGCCTTTCTCGCGAACACCGAAACGATGAGGTCAGCCACGCGGGGTAAGCGTGTCGACTTCCTTGGACTCGTGAAGGCCATGGGCTCGACGAAGCTGCCCGACTATGCGTTCCACAATCGGGGTGACCTGACATTCACGAACGAGGCTGCCGCCTGGGGACTGGACACGCCCAGCTTCTCCAATGGCGCGGCGTATGGCGATCTGAACGGAGACGGCGCGCTCGATCTGGTCGTGAACAATGTCAACGAGGAAGCCTTCGTCTACCGGAACAACGCCAGGACGCTACTGCCGAACAGGTATCTCCAGGTCAGGCTCGAAGGAGACGGCCCCAACCGCTTTGCCATCGGCGCGAAGGTAACACTCCGGGCCGGAGAGAAGCTGTTCTTCCAGGAGCTGATGCCCAGCCGCGGATTCCAGTCGAGCGTGGATTATCTGCTGACCTTCGGCATCGGCCAGCTTGATACGCTCGAGGAGGTCAAGGTCGAGTGGCCCGACGGACGGGCAAGCATAGTGAAGGGCGTCACGACCAATCGGCGTTTGACCATACGGCAGTCGGAGTCAGTAGGGGGGGCGGCAGAGCCCGTCAAACTCGCTTCTGTCACACCGCTCTTCACTGACGTCACGGACCAGATCGCGCTACCGTTCGTGCACCGGGAAAACGAGTTCGTCGATTTCGACCGTGAGCGGCTGATGCCGAAGATGCTCTCGACCGAGGGGCCATTCATGGCTGTGGCAGACGTGAACGGCGACGGACTGGAGGACGCATTCATCGGGGGCGCCAAGGATCAGTCGGGTCAACTCCTGATCCAACGAAGTGACGCTGGGTTCGACAGCAGCAACCCCGGGCTCTTCGAGCAGGATCGAGTCTCGGAAGACCTAGGAGCCGTATTCTTCGATGCTAACGGAGACGGCCACCCCGATCTCTACGTCGTCAGCGGCGGCAGCGAGTTTTCAGACATGGCCCCCGCGCTCCAGGACCGGTTGTACCTGAACGATGGACGGGGGAGGGGGAACTTCCGCAAGGCAGACGGCCATCTGCCGTCCGAGAATATCAGCGGATCGCGCGTGGCGGCAGCCGACTTCGATGGGGACGGCGACGTCGATCTCTTCGTGGGTGGGCGCGTGGTACCCTGGCGTTACGGCATCGATCCCGAAAGCATGATACTCCAGAACGATGGCCGCGGACGCTTCACCAACGTCACCCAGAAGGTGGCGCCGGATCTCGTGAATGTGGGCATGGTCACCGACGCCCTCTGGCGCGACATGGACGCCGACGGCCGCCTGGATCTCGTTGTGGTAGGGGAGTGGATGCCCATCACCATCTTTCGAAATGCCGGGAGAGGCAAGCTCGAGCGACTGTCCACTCCTGGCCTCGATAAGAGCCATGGCTGGTGGAATCGCATCGTGGCAGGAGATTTCACCGGTGACGGTCGCACCGATTTCATCGTTGGGAACCTGGGTCTCAACACGCGTCTGCGCGCTGCCGAGGACCAGCCAGTAACGATGCACGTAAAAGACTTCGGCAATAACGGTTTCGTCGAGCAGATCGTGTCCTACTATTATCCCGATGGCGTCAGTTACCCGCTCGTACTACGCGACGACCTGATCAAATCACTACCGTACCTCAAGACGCGTTACCTGAACTACGAGAACTATGCGAGGCAGACCGTGACGGACATCTTCACGCCGGAGGATCTCGCGGATGCGGTGCTCAAGAAGGCGCATACCTTCGCAACGTCACTAGCCAGGAACAATGGCGACGGCTCCTTCACGCTCCTTCCACTTCCGCTCGAAGCGCAGATTGCGCCGGTCTACGGCATCTTGCCGGTCGATTTCGACCGAGACGGGAAACTGGACCTGCTCGTGGCGGGCAATTTCGATGGTGTGAAGCCGGAGATCGGCAGGATGGGCGCGAGCTTTGGCCTGTTTCTTCGGGGAGATGGGAAGGGAAGTTTCAGCCCTGTGCGGGCGGTAGACAGCGGTTTCCTGGTTCCCGGACAGGCGCGCGACATACAGCGTATAAAAACCCGACAGGGTGAGTTGTACGTAGTTACCCGCAACAACGACCGCCCTCTCGTCTTCCGCTCACGGCCCACTCAGGTGGTTTCGAGCCGCAACTATCGATGAAGAAACGAATATTGCTCGTGCTGCTGTCGGCGTTCGTGCTCCAGTCCTGCGGGGAGGTGCGCGGCGATTACCGTACACGGCGGCCGGATGCTGATGTGCTCCATACCGCGATGCAGCAGCTGACCAGTGTCATCGTGTACGACATCTTCAGCCCGCCGCAGGCGAGCCGGGTGTATGCGTACGCGAGCATCGCCGCCTACGAGGCGCTCCGGCACGACCACCCTAGCTATCGATCGTTGGCGGGACAGGTCAGCGGGCTGCCGCCCGTGCCTGCTCCGCAACCTGATTCGGAGTATTACCTGCCCCTGGCCGGCGTGCACGCCTTCATGACGGTGGGCAAGACGCTGACCTTCTCGCAGGAGCGAATGGACTCTCTGCGGACTGTCATGCACGAGCGCATAGGACGGACGAAAATCCCCGTGCCCGTGTTCGAACGCTCCATCGCTTATGGCGACCAGGTTGCGCAGCACATCCTTGCCTGGGCGTCCAAGGATCGATTCCTTCAGAGCCGCGGCTATCCAAAATACACGGTCACGTCTCAGGCTGGCCGGTGGGTTCCCACGCCGCCAGCCTACATGGACGCGATCGAGCCCAACTGGCCCATGCTACGTCCGTTCGTGATGGACTCCTCTAGCCAGTTCCGGCCGAAGCCTCCAATCCCGTTCGATACGACTGAAGGAAGCCCGTTCTTCCGGCAGGTGAAGGAAGTATTCGAGACCCGAAACCACCTTACGGATGAGCAGCGGGGAATTGCCGCATTCTGGGACTGCAACCCCTACGTCATGAACGTGCGTGGACATGCCATGTTCGCGACCAAGAAGATCACGCCCGGAGGCCACTGGATGGGCATTGCGGGAATCGCCGCCAAAAAATCCGGCGCCGATCTAATGCAATCGGCCGAAGCTTATGCGCGAACGGCCATCGCTCTAGCCGATGGGTTCATCAGTAGCTGGGACGAAAAGTACAGGAGCAGCGTGGTGCGGCCCGAGACCGTGATCAATGCCTATCTGGACGCGGCTTGGGAACCGCTTCTACAAACACCGCCCTTTCCGGAGTACACCAGCGGTCACAGCGTCATCTCGACGGCCGCAGCCACGGTGCTGACGGCGCAGTTTGGCCCTGCGTTCGCGTTCGACGATGACACTGAAGTCCAGTTTGGTCTGCCAGTTCGCTCATTTTCCTCGTTCGAGCAGGCAGCCACCGAAGCCGCGATCAGCCGGCTTTACGGCGGGATCCACTACCGCACGGCGATAGAGGAAGGAATCAAACAGGGACGGCAGGTAGGCGAGCTCGTGACCCAGCGAATTCGGACTCGCGCGGAGGTCGCGCGAGCGGACCGACCCTAGGGCTTGAGCGGACGTCAGCCAGAATTTCCGCTCAGTCCCGCGACCGCTTTGTCTTGATTACGATCACGCCGTTAGCACCTCGCGAACCGTACATCGACGTGCTGGCGGCGTCCTTCAGTACCTCGATGGATTCGATGTCGTACGGATTGATCCCGCTGAGGCTCCCACCTGGCCCCGGCTGGATCGATATCCCGTCGATCACATACAGCGGCGCGTTACTGCCATGCACCGATGTCGCTCCTCGGATGCGAACCGCGATGCCGCCCTCGGCGCTCCGCGTAATCCAGACGCCGGGAAACCGACTCATCAGGACCTGCTCTATGGGCTGGTTCGGGGTGCGCCGGATGTCTTCCGATGTCACTGCTGAGCTGGGCGGTGGACTGGGCCGCGCTCTATCCCCAGTCTCACCCTGACTCCGTTTGACGCATCCGGAAAGCACTCCGACAAGCAGACCGAAGCTCAGCAGGTCGCGCAGTGAAAAGGATGTCATATACGGGAAGGTTTGAGGGTCAGCATGGCAGAACAATGCCAGAGCCATACCGGAATATAGCGCACTGCGCCACTGTTGTGGCTGGACAATCTTGGCTGCTCATTTCCTCCTAAGAAACTGCTCCGCTTCCCCGACGGTGAGATCCGCGGGCAGATTGCGCTGGTGCCGTAGCGTCGTTACCTCAGCTATAGGTGTAACGGTGAGCCCAGGGTTTTACGCACCTGGGCTCACTCGCATCGCGGGCTGGCCAGGCATATTGCTTGCTGCTACCCAATTCTGAGCCGGGCTCCCGCGTCTAGGCTGGGCTTGGCAGTCTACTCACAACTCGCGTCACCCGAGACGCAATGGAGGTCCCATGTTCGATCGATTCGCAAGTGTCGTTGCCGCAACGCTTACCTGTCTCGCCGGCACTGCCATTCTCGCAGCGTGCGACGGCTCGAAGCTACCCACGGAAGTCCCCTCCCCAAATCCGCTCATCACACTGCAGACATGCTCGCCCGACCAGACGCCGCCCACCATCACCTCTCTCGCCGCGAGTCCCAACGTCCTGTGGCCACCGAATCACAAGTTCGTGTCCGTTAGGGTAGCCCTGGCGGCGACGGACAACTGCACGCCGGCGCCGGTCTGCGCGATCAGCGGCGTGACGAGCAATGAGCCTGTAAACGGCCTCGGCGACGGCAACACCGCGCCCGATTGGCTCATCACTGGCGCGATTTCAGTGCTCCTTCGGGCTGAGCGCTCCGGGCGGGGAACCGGACGAGTGTACACGATAGCGGTGAGCTGCCGTGATGCGGCGGGAAATACGGCTAACGGCACAACGACTGTCCTCGTACCCCACGACCAGAGGCGGCATCTCGGGGGGTAAGGCGCGAGCGGCCCTAGCTCGCCTCGATGGTCGCGTACACGGCAGCCTGCACTGCTGCGGCTGCGGCCGTTCTGCTCTGCACCGCCTGCGACGTGAGGAACAACTCCGAATTCACATCGAACAACACGCTCACCATGGAGCTTTCGTTGACTGTCGCTGACGACCAAGGGCAACTGCACATTCATCTGCACGAGGGCTTTCTGCATCCGCTGGACGTGCGCGCTGGCGCTTTCCACGAGTGATGCCCGGTGGCGGAGGTACGCGCGGAGCGCGACGATGGCCTCGGCGGGCCGGAAGCTCCCGCGCAGGAGACCGACGATGTGGCGCGATCCGGCGGCACTGCGACGGAGTGCTGGGCCGATCCGCAGTCGATGCCGGCTGCGTTAGGATTGATGCGTTCGAGCACGGCGCGTGAAAGGCATGCCTTGGACGAACGACGGCCATGACGATTCATTGGAAGGCTCCCGTACATTCCTGTACATTGAAGGGGGCCTCCGGGAATAGGGATGCGGATGGAAGACAATCTCCTAAACGGGATCACGCCGCGTGACGGCGTGTCACCAATGATGACGCCGCAAATCCCCGGACCACGCTAACAGACGGACTCAGAGTACCAGTGGCGGTTCGGTCTCGGTTCCCGGAGGTCTCCCATTCTACGCGTCTCCAGTTTCTGGTGCGATGAGTCGCGATCACATCGCGTGGACCGCTAACAGGAGAAAAGCGATGCACAAGCGGATGCGATGCTGGGGCGTGCTCATAGCGTTGGCCGTCACCCGGACCACCACCGCCCCGGCAGCCGTCTATTCCCAGGACCAAGCCCAGGTCGCTTCACCTGACGGCCGAAACCGGGTCATGATCGAGGTCCGGGACGGTATGCTCTACTACGGCATTCGCCGGGATGGTCGAGCGGTTCTCCTGCCATCTCGGCTGGGTTTCGAGTTCCAGGGCGCCAAGCCTCTGCGCGACAGTTTGCGGCTGACCGGCAAAACAGAGAAAACCGCCGATGACACGTGGACGCAACCTTGGGGAGAGGTGGCGCGCGTTCGGGATCACCATAACGAGCTCAAGATATCCGTGGCAGAAACCGGTGCGGCTGCGGGAGGTCGGCAGTTCTCTGTCGTTTTCCGTGTCTTCAACGATGGTGTGGGGTTCCGCTACGAGTTACCGGAGCAACCCGGTCTTGGTGAGTTCGCGATCACTCAGGAGCTAACGGAATTTGCCATGGCGGACGATGCCCGGGCCTGGTGGATCCCTTCGTTCCAGCCGAACCGCTACGAGTACCTGTACCGGTCCTCACCGGTGAGCACCCTGGACACCGTGCATACGCCGCTCACTCTCGAGTTTCGCGACGGCTTGCACGTGGTGATTCACGAAGCCGATCTCACCGACTACGCCGCGATGAATCTTGTCGGCAAAAGGGAACAGAACCGCACGCTCCGCGCGTTCCTGGCGCCGTATGCAGACGGAATCAAGGTGCGAGGCCGCACGCCTTTCGTGACTCCGTGGCGTACTGTGCAGCTCGCGGACCGCGCCAGGGATCTGGTGCCGTCGGTACTAGGCCTGAACCTGAACCCGCCGCGTGTGCTGGAGAACACGAGCTGGATTCGTCCCATGAAGTACGTGGGCATCTGGTGGGGGATGCACATCAATACGATGACGTGGAGTTCCGGCTCCAAGCACGGAGCGACAACGGAAAACACCAAACGGTACATCGACTTCGCGGCTGCCAACCGGATCCCAGGTGTGCTGGTCGAGGGATGGAACCGCGGGTGGGACGGCAACTGGATGGAGAACGCCGACAAGTTCTCTTTCACGGAGGCCTACCCCGATTACGATCTGCCGGCGGTTGCCGCGTACGCGCGGGAGAAGGGCGTGGAGCTGATCGGACACAACGAGACCTCCATGGGGATCGAGAACTACGAGCGGCAGATGGAGGACGCCTTCCGTCTTTACAAGTCGGTGGGTATTGATGCCGTGAAGACGGGCTACGTCGGTGATAAGACGCGGGAGGGTCACGCCCACCACGGGCAGTACATGGTGCGCCATTACCGGAAAGTGATCGAGGCCGCGGCTCGGCATGAGATCATGATCAATGCCCACGAGCCGATCAAGGATACCGGAGAACGCCGCACGTATCCGAACATGATGACGCGCGAAGGAGCGCGGGGGCAGGAATACAACGCCTGGGGTGGTGATGGTGGAAACCCACCTGAGCACGAGACCATACTCTTTTTCACTCGACTGCTCGCCGGCCCGATGGACTTCACTCCGGGTATTTTTGATATTCTGCTGCAACGGAGCAATGGAACGCCGCGGCGGCCCGAGGAATCTCGCGTGCGGACGACGCTGGCGAAGCAGCTGGCGCTCTACGTGGTTCTATATTCGCCCCTGCAGATGGCGGCCGACCTACCTGAGAGCTACGAGAAGCAGCCCTCCTTCCAGTTCATCCGGGACGTACCTGTCGATTGGGAGGCCACTCGAGTGCTCGAAGGAAAGATCGGAGATTACGTCGTGGTCGCGCGGCAGGAACGTGACGCTCAGGACTGGTACATCGGCGCAATCACCGATGAAGAAGCCCGCACGCTGGATATCTCACTCTCATTCCTGCCGAAGGCCAGGAAGTATGTGGCCGAGGTCTATGCAGACGGCCCGGGAGCACATTGGCTGCGAAACCCGCTGCCCGTTGCGATCTCCAAGCGTCCCGTTACTGCGGCCTCACGTCTACGCCTGATGCTGGCTCCGGGGGGCGGACAGGCTGTTCGCATTCGGCCTTCTCTGTAACGAAACGAATGCGGGCTGGCATCAAGGACGAAGGGTCATCCGGATACATCGGATGGAACGGATCATTCGGATTAACTCCTGCTGACGGGGGCTTTGTTTTAAAGGAGCCATCCGATTGATCCGTTCCATCCGAAACATCCGTATGAACCTTTGGCATAGATGCTGGACTGCGCTGCTCTTTGCCCCGAGTGGGCTAACCCTGGCCGCTTGTGATCGCACGACTGAATCCACCCAGCAGCAACTCTTCGAGCTCCTGCCACCGTCAGCAACCGGGATAACATTCGTCAACGAGCTGCCGGAAGACCGGGAGTTCAACATTCTCAATTACCTCTACTATTACAACGGCGGCGGTGTGGCCGTTGGCGACATCGACAACAACGGACTGCCGGATCTCTACTTCACTTCGAACCTGGGTCAAGACCGGCTATACCTCAACAAGGGGAACTACCGTTTCGAGGACGTCACGGACCGAGCGGGAGTCGGTGGGCCCAAGGGCTGGACATCCGGTGTGACGATGGCTGACGTAAACGGGGACCGGCACGTCGACATCTATGTGTCAGCGGTCAGCTACCTCACGATGCAGGGGCACAACGTGCTCTACATCAATGACGGCGACGGTACTTTCACCGACCGGACGAAGGAATACGGCCTCGAGCATGTCGGATATTCCACCCAGGCAGCCTTCTTCGATTATGACTCGGACGGCGACCTGGACATGTACCTCTTGAATCACTCGACCCATACCGAACGCGCAATCGGGCGCGGTGCGCCGCGTGAGGTCCGGAATCCCAGGGCAGGAGACCGCCTCTTCAACAACGACGGCAACCGCTTCCGCGATGTCAGCGAAAAAGCCGGCATCTTCGGTGGTGTTGAAGGGTATGGCCTGGGCGTTGTCGCCAGCGATCTGAATCTCGACGGATGTCCGGATCTCTTCATCGCCAACGACTTTCAGGAGAATGATTTTCTTTACCTGAACAACTGCGACGGCACGTTCACCGAGTCCATCACCTCGGCAATGGGGCACACCAGTCGCTTCTCGATGGGCGTTGACGCCGCCGACTTCAACAACGACGGCAGGCCGGACGTGATCGTTCTCGACATGCTACCGGAACGCGAGGACATTCTGAAGACGTCCGCAAATGCCGAGAGCTTCAACATCTATAATCTGAAGCTCAAGGCCGGCTATCATCCTCAGTACGCGCGCAACACCCTGCAGATCAACCGCGGCAAGGGACGCTTCAGCGAAATCGGATATCTGGCCGGCGTGTTCGCAACGGACTGGAGCTGGAGTGCGCTTTTCGCAGATCTCGACAACGACGGCCAAAAGGACCTCTTCGTTACCAACGGCATCTACCGAAGACCAAACGAT